>NZ_JACIZD010000010.1 GCF_014359565.1 Immundisolibacter sp.
TGCGGCGCCGATGCCGCGCTGGAAGGCTTCACGCGGCAAATGAAGAAGCTGCCGGCGTTTTTGCGCCAAAGCCTGACCTACGATCGCGGCAGCGAGATGGCCCGTCACGCCGAGCTGGCCGAGCGCTTGAAGATCGACATCTGGTTTGCCGACCCGTACGCGCCCTGGCAGCGCGGCAGCAACGAAAACACCAACGGCCTGCTGCGCCAATTCCTGCCCAAGGGCACGGACCTGTCCGAGGTCAGCCAGACCGCGCTCAACGACATCGCCCGGCTGCTGAACGGCCGTCCTCGAAAAACCTTGGACTGGAGAACACCGGACGAAGCCATGGCCGAAGAAATCGCCAATTTCTCAAATCGTGTTGCACTTGATTCTTGAATCCAAGCATCAGCCTGGCCCAGCCGTAGCGGGCAGCGAGTAGCGGAAGGTCGGCTGGCCGGATTCGCAGCCGAAGGTGCGGTAGGTGTCCAGCAGCAGGCGGCGTTCGGCCTCGCGCGGATCGCGGCTGCCCGGTTTGGCGCTGTCGAAACGGCGCAGGTAGTCGCGCGGGGTGGCGGTGAGGCCGAGCTTGTCGCCGACGAAGTAATCGAACACGGCGCGGGCGTTGCCGCCGATGGAGCGGTGCGCCTCGTCCGAGATCACCAGATCGAAGTCGGTCGGCGAGAACAGGCGCTGGTACTTGTTGTTGAACAGCAGCGACTGCACGGTGGTGACGACGATCTCGGCGCGGCGCCAGTCGTCGCGGTTTTCTTTATAGATGACAGTCTGGAAGTCGGCGGACAACAGGCCCGCAAAGGCCTTTTTGGCCTGGTCTTCGAGTTCGAGGCGATCGACCAGAAACAGCACCCGCCGGGCGTTGCCGGAGCGCAGGTACAGCTTGATGATGGCGGCGGCGGTGAGGGTCTTGCCGGTGCCGGTGGCCATCTCGAACAGGAAGCGGTCCTTGCCCTCGCCGACCGCCCGTTGCAGGGCATGGATGGCCTGGAGCTGGTAGGGCCGCAGGAAGCGCAGCTTGTTGGCCTGGATGTAGGCCGGGCGCTCGGCCGCGTTCTTCCAGCCGGCATCAAGAGCGTAAGTTGGGCGCTGGGTCAGGACGATGTAGTCGTCGCCGACTTTTTCGTCCGTCAGCCGCGCCTGGTTCGGCGTGACCTTCTGGTAGCCGACCACCGACTCCGGGGTGGGAAAGGCGGTGATGACGTAGGGGTTGCCGCGCTCCAGATCCCAGAAGTAATGCAGGTTGCCGTTGGAGAGGATGACGAAGCGGCAGTTCTGCGCGCGGGCGTATTTGCGGGCCTGCTCCTTGCCGACCAGCGGGTTCTTGTCCTCGGCCTTGGCCTCCAGCACCAGCAGCGGAAAGCCCTTGGCATCCAGCAGCAGGAAATCGACGTAGCCCTTGCCGGTGGTCTCGAAGTCGTTGCCCAGCGCGTCGAGGTCGTGGGATTTGAGCGCGACGCCGGGTTCCAGGCGAATGTTGGCCGCCAGCGCGCCGTCGGCGAAGAACCGTCAGCCGGCCGCTTCCAGCAGCCGGTTGATCTTGATGCGGGCGGTGGCTTCTTTTTCAGGCATTGCGATTCCGGCGCTGCGCGATGTGGGTTTTTACCCCATAACGAAGAGTCTCGCGCCGCGCCGTCTATTACCGCAGGCTGTCGATAGCCTCGTCGAGCACGCGCTGCCAGTCGGGTCCGGTCAGGCGACGGTAGCCGTCCGGATCACGGGCCGCGGACGACAGCACCACGTCCGGCGCCGGATCGCGCAGCAGCTCCAGGCTTTGCCGCAGGGTGTCGCGCTGCGCAGCGGCGACGTAGGTGCCCCAGCCGGCGCCGTCCGGAAACAGCGTGTCGCCGGTGAACAGGTACGTTGGTCCGTGCGCCGAGCGAACGCGGTAACAAGTGCTGCCGGGCGTGTGGCCGGGCGTGGGGATCACATCCAGGCCGGCCAGTGGTGTGTGCGCTGCATCGAAGGCGACGTCCACCGGCGAGATTCGGCCGGCGAAGGGTGCCTCCAGCGCATGACAGCACAGCCTGGCGCCAAAGCGCTGGCGGATGTCGGCCAGGCTGGGCGCCACTTCGTCGCGGTGGCTCAGGTACTGCCAGGCAACGCCGCCCAGGTGCTCGATGGCGTCCAGTTCCGCCGCCAGGCCGGTGTTGTAGAACAGCACGTTGCCGTCCGCGCGCAGCCACAGGTAGGCGTGGGTGGTCACGGCGGGACCGAACGGGTATTGCGCGGCGGTTTGCCACAGGTCCGGGAACAGCTGCTGCATGGTGGTTTCCTCCGGTTTGATGGGCCACAGCGGCGTCGGGCGGGCGGCTGATAGCATTGCCGCACCTGTCCTCAAGATGTACTGCCATGACCATAGCCGTTGCCGTGCGCAAGGGTGGCGAAATCGTGATCGCCGCCGACACGCAGAACAATTTCGGCCACAACCGGGCGCCGATTGCCAACCACCGCACGCAGAAAATCCTGACCGTGGGCGGCAATCACCTGGCCACCAGCGGCTGGGGGCTGTACGCGAACATCCTGGACGATTTCCTGGCCCGCAAGCGGGCGCCCAAGCTCGACACCGAGCGCGACGTGTTCCGGTTTTTCCAGACCTTCTGGAAGGCGCTGCACGAGCACTATTCGCTGGTCAACGATCAGTGCCAGCACGAGGAGGAGCGCTCGCCGTTCGGTGACCTCGACGCCTCGTTCCTGCTGGTCAACGGCGGCGGCATCTTTTTCGTGTCGTCCGACACCAGCGTGACGGCCTTCGAGCAGTACTACGCGGTCGGCTCCGGGGCGGAGTTTGCGCTGGGGGCGCTGCATGCCCTGTACGACTGCGACCTGGATGCCGAGACGCTGGCCCGGCGCGCCTGCGCCGCAGCCATGGCCTTCAACGTCTACTGCGGCGGGGACATCGACGTGTGCCGGATCACGGACACCGCCGCCGCTGCCCGGGTGCCGTGAACGGGGCTGATCGGGCAGGTCTTCTGGCGCGCCTGGCGGTCACGCCGGGCTGCGACTGGCGCACCGATGCCGATGCCATGGCGCCGTACCTGGCCGAGCAGCGCGGCCTGTACCGCGGCGCGGCGCTGGCGGTAGCGCTGCCGCAGGACACCGCGGCCGTGTCGGCACTGGTGCGGGCCTGCGCGCGGTTCGATCTGGCGCTGGTGCCGCAGGGCGGCAATACCGGCCTGTGCGGTGGCGCTGTGGCGCAGGACGCGGCGCGGCAGGTGGTCGTCAGCCTGGAGCGTCTGGACCGGATCAGGGCTATCGATGCGGCCAATTTCACCCTCACGGCGGAGGCCGGCTGCATCGTGCAACGGGTGCGGGAGGCGGCGGCTGACGAAAATCGACTCTTTCCGCTCAGCTTCGGCGCCGACGCCAGCGCCCGCCTGGGCGGGGCGCTGAGCACCAACGCCGGCGGCACCAACGTGCTGCGCTACGGCAACGCGCGCGAGCTGACGCTGGGCCTGGAGGTGGTGCTGGCCGACGGGCAGGTGTGGGACGGCCTCACGGCGCTGCGCAAGGACAACACCGGCTACGACCTGAAGCAGCTGTTCATCGGCGCCGAGGGCACGCTGGGCATCATCACCGCGGCGGTGGTCAAGCTGTTTCCGCTGCCGCGCGAGACGGTCACCGCCTGGCTGGCCTGCCCGTCGGTGGAGGCCTGCGTGGCGGTTTTCGGCCGGCTGCGGGACGCCAGCGGCGACGCCGTGACGGGCTGTGAGCTGCTGTCGCGCACGGCGCTCGAGTTCGTGCTGCGCCACCTGCCGGGCGCGCGCGATCCGCTGGGTGCCCCGGCGCCCTGGTATCTGCTGGTGGAACTGACCAGCTCCAGCGCTAGTGCCGGATTGGCGACGGCGCTCGAAAGCGTGCTCGAACAGTGCCTCGGCAGCGGCGAGATCAGCGACGCCGCCGTGGCTGCCAGTGCGCGCCAGGCGGCGGACTTCTGGCGCCTGCGCGAGGGCGTGGCCGAGGTGCAGCGCCACGAGGGCGCCAGCATCAAGAACGACGTGGCGGTGCCGGTGTCGGCGGTGCCGGCCTTCGTTGCCGAGGCCAGTGCGGCGGTGCAGGCCGCCTGTCCGGGGCTGCGCGTGTGCGCCTTCGGCCACATCGGCGACGGCAACCTGCATTTCAACCTGTCGCAGCCGGTGGACATGCCGGCCGGACAGTTCCTTGCGCAGTGGGACACCCTGAGCGGCCTGGTCAATGCCGTGGTTGCCCGGCATCGCGGTTCCATCTCGGCCGAGCACGGCATCGGCCTGCTCAAGCGGGATGCGCTGGCGCAGCATGAATCGGCCGTGGCCATCGATCTGATGCGTCGCGTCAAGGCGGCTCTGGACCCACAGGGCCGTCTGAATCCGGGCAAGCTGCTGCCGCCGACGCAGGAGTGACGCCGCCGGCGCCTGCTGGCCTGCGCGCGGCTGACAGGCGGCTGCTTGATCAAGATCACGGCCCATCCCGGCGCGGCCACGTTAGGCTGTGGCCCGTTTACCAAAACACCGTCCAGTGGACGCACAACAAGAGGAGTTCCGCCGATGCAAACCGCACGCAGATTTGTGAGCCCGTTTCGCGCCGCTGCCATGGCTGCCACGGGCATGATCGCCATACTGTCCGCCGCCAGTGCGCCGGTCCTGGCGGCGACCGATGGCACCCAGCAGCAGGCCAGACGCGACTACCAGAAATATTGCGCGTCCTGTCACGGAGCCGAGGGGCGGGGCGATGGCCCGGTGGCGCAGGCGATGAAGGCCATGCCTGCCGATCTGACCCTGCTGAGCATGAACAACGACGGCAAGTATCCCGCCGACAAGGTGCGCGAGATCATCGACGGCCGCGCCGATGTGAAGGCGCACGGCCCGCGCGCCATGCCGGTGTGGGGCAAGGAGTTTTATGTGTCGGCCGAAGGCGTCGGCCAGCGTCAGGCCCATGACCGTATCGAAGGGCTGACCGAATACCTGCGGCGCATGCAGAAGCAGTAATCGGCGTCGCAGCGCCGGCTTGGCGCGGCAGCCGATGGAATGGCGTTTTTTGAACCCAAGGGAGGGAGTGTCGTGTCGGACATCAAGACAAACCGCAAGCGCGTCCGTTTTGTGCTCTCGGCTGCGTTGCCGCTGGTGCTGGCCAGTGGTGCCACGCTGGCTGCCAGCCAGATCAGTGAAATGCAGCGGGAGGATTTTTTTGCCTACTGCGCATCCTGTCACGGCCCTTCCGGGCGTGGTGACGGGCCGGTAGCAAGCGAGCTGAAAAAGCGGCCGACGGATCTGACGCAGCTTGCCAAGAACAACAACGGTAGTTTTCCGTATGCCCGCGTGCGCGCCATCATCGACGGTCGCGGTCAGGCGCTCGGCATCCACGGTCCGGCGGAGATGCCCGTGTGGGGCGAACGCTTTGGCCGGGAAAGCGAGACCGACATGCAGGTACGGGGAAAAATTCTCAGCATCGTCGATTACCTGGTCAGCATCCAGGAAAAATAGGGCACCAGGCCGCCGCGTGCGGGCGGCCACAAGTCGCAGACGCGCTCAGCGCCTGGCCGTGGGTTGCCCCGCCGCACCGCCGGGAATCCGCGCCGGGGCGGTTAGTGATGTCGATGGAGTCGCCGGGTGACTTCGGTGTTCTCCCCGGCCAGCAGCGTCATGCGGGAACTCCCGGGTCGGTGCATTGGTCGGTGCATTCGAGCAGAGCCAGCGGGAACCCGGCGAGCAGTTCCTCAAGTGACAGCGCGCCGCCGGCCACCGTTCGGCCGGTGAATACCTCGTGCCAGCTGCGCCCGGCCGGCATGTCCACCCAGGTCTCCGCCCACGCAGCGCCGACCGGCCAGCGCGTGCCCGTGGCGGTCAGCTCCAGGATCAGCCGGGGCACGATCACGACTACATCGTCGCCGCGCTGGAAGGCCAGCACGCGCGCCGCGTGCGTGCCGTGCATGGCGAGCGCACGGTATGCGCCGCCGGCAAGGCTTTCCGCCCGGCGCGCGCGCAGGCCGAGCGCGCGCCGCACAAGCTGCAGCTTGGCCTGGCCGGGGTTGTCGAGCAGCGCGGCGAGGGTGGCCACCGGCGCCGCCAGGGCGGTGGTGAGCGCGGCGTAATCCACCGGGCGGCGGTTGTCCGGGTCCACCAGCGTCAGGTGCTCGCCCTCGCTGCCTTGGTAGAGGTCCGGAATGCCCGGCACGGTCAGCGCGAGCAGGCTGTGGGCCAGGGCGTTGACCGTGGCGGCAGGCGCAATGGTGGCGATGAAACGCGCCAGCGTGTCCAGCAGCGGGCGGCTGAGGTGCGGGTCCAGCGCGCGCCGGATGTAGCGCTCGAGCGCCCCTTCATAGGCAACATCGGGGCTGGCCCAGCTGGTGCGCTCGCCCGACTCGCGCCCGGCCTTGACCACGTGCGCCAGCAGCCGCGCCAGGTAGGCTTCCCAGTCCATGCCGTCGGGAGCGCCAGGCCAGGTGCCGACCACGGTCTGGTACAGGTACCACTCGTCGTGTCGGGTGATCTGCGGGCCGGCGGCGCGGCGTGCCGGACCGGCCATGCGCGTCAGGCGCGACAGGCAGCGCGCCCAGCCGCGTGGGTCCTCGCTGAGCACCGCCAGGCGCGCGCGCACGTCCGCGCTGCGCTTGGTGTCGTGCGTGGTGACGGGGCTGAGTGCGTGCGGGTGGCTATGGCCGCGCGCCGCGACCGCGCGGTGAAAGGCATCGGGCGCCAGCGCGCCCTGCGTCGGCTCGGCACCGACCTCGTTCATCGCCAGCAGCGGCACGTAGCGGTAAAAGGCGGTGTCTTCGATGGCCTTGGCGGCTACCGGCGCGGTGTATTGCTGGAACTTCATCGCCAGTTGCACCGTGAGTTCGCGCGGCCAGCGGCGCGCGCCCTCGTGCGGCAGTTCGGCGGCGAGGGCCGCGCGAAGGAACGCGAAGATGCCCGTTTCGGCCAGGCGCCGGTTGCGCCGCGCGAGTCCCACCGACCAGTCGAGGTGCTGACGATCCGTGTCGGTCGCGCCGGCCGCGGTGACGTAGGTGCGATACACCGGAAAGCCGGCCACGATTTCGGTCAGCGCGCGCAGCATCGCGGCGCGCGTGTAATCGCGGCTGGCCGGATTCTGCTCGGCGAGCCGGTCGGCCAGCGTGGCCAGCACGGCCAGTTCGCCGCCCAGTTCCTCCTCCATCACCTCGCGCCGGCAGGCGCGGGCGATGTCGGCGAAGGCGCGCGGGTCCGCGGTGTAGCGCCGATACAGCCGCGTGATGGCGGCCAGGCCCGCGCTGTCCACCTGCACGCCGGTGAGCTGCGCGATCAGTTCGTAGCCGGTGGTGCCGGCCACCGGCCAGGTAGGCGGCAGTGCCTCGTGCGCGGCGAGGATTTTCTCCACCCACAGCCACGGCCGCCCGTGGGTGCCGGGCCCGGCCGCGCGGGTGAGCTGTTCCAGATAGCCGGCCGGGTCGTACAGGCCGTCCACATGGTCGATGCGCAGGCCCTGGATGGCGCCGCTGCGCAGCAGTTCCAGCATCCGGGCGTGGGTCGCCTCGAACACCGGCGGGTGCTCCTGGCGGATGCCGGCGAGTTCGTTGATCTGAAAGAAACGCCGGTAGTTGATCTCGTCCGCCGCCACCTGCCAGAACGCGGGGCGGTAGTGCTGGTGTTCGATGAGCCGATGCAGGCGCGCGCGTCCGACGTCGTCCGGACTGGCGTAGGCACCGAGGGCCTGCTCCAGAAGCGCGGCTGCGCCAGCGCCTGTCGAGCACATTTCGGTGAGCGTGGCTTTCAGTGCAGTGCCTGCCGCGCGGCTGCGCTGCGGGTCGGTACCCGCGACAGTGCGCGCGCTGCCGGCCAGCGCGTGGAATTGGCGGGTCAGCTCGTCGTCGCGCGCCCGGCGCGCCAGCGCGGCGGCTCGCTGCAGCAGCGGCCGGTAACTGGCCGGGTGCAGCGGAAAGCGGTGCGGCCCATACCACAGGCTGATGCTGCCTTCGTGCGGGTCCAGGCGCAGTTCCAGCGCGCCGGATTCCAGCACCGCGCCGTAGTGGTCGCCCAGAAACGGCAGCAGCACGCGCCCGTGCAGTTCCGGCTTGGCCGGATCCCAGTCGATGTCGAAGGCCGGCGCGTGGGGTGAGGCGCGGCCCCACTCGAGCACGTCCAGCCACCACGGGTTGTCGGCCTGGCCCACGCCCATGTGGTTGGGGACGTGGTCGGCGATGATGCCAAGGCCGTGGCGGCGTGCTGCGGCCACAAGCGCGGCAAAGCCGGCGTCGCCGCCCAGTTCGGGATTGAGTGAGCCGAAGTCGGCGACGTCGTAGCCGTGCGTGCTGCCGGCCCGCGCGCGGGTGATGGGCGAGGTATAGAGGTGGCTGATGCCCAGCGCGGCGAGGTAGGGCACCGCGCGCGCGGCGTCGTAGAAACCGAAGCCGGCGTGCAGTTGCAGGCGATAGGTGGCGCGCGGCACCGCGGGGACCGTCGACGCGGCAGGCGGCGGGCGCTGCGCGGCAATCGCCTGGGCGACGGGCTCGGCGGCCTGCGCGATCTGCGCGATGGACGCCGGCAGGCGCAGTGTCCAGTTGGAGCACCCGGTGCTGGTGCCCGGCACGTTGACGGGCTCTTGCACGCCCAGTATGTCTTCGGGCTGCACCAGCGTGAGCAGCGCTGGCGTGGCGGCAAGGTGCGAATAGACCGACCGCGCAATTTCCGGGCTCGGAGCATGCATCGGCATGTCGGCGAGCGCGCTGATGCGCTCGAGGTCGGCCTCCCGGTCGGCCTCGTCTTGCGCCTCAAGCTGCGGCGTGGGGTAAAGACCCAACGTGCGCTTGAGGTACTGATCGTGCCCGCTCAGCCAGCCGGCCAGCGGCGGCAAGTCGTGCGTGGAAATGCCGACCGCGGACAGCGCAGGATAGTCCCCCGGCGCGGCGAAATCGCCCGTGGCACCGCGCTCGAAATAGAACAGACGCGTGGACAGTACTGCCTCGCGGGCCAGCGTCTCGCGCAGGCCATCCGGCACCGTGCCCAGGTCCTCGCCGACCACCATGCAGTGCGCGCGGTGGCTTTCCAGGGCCAGCACCGCCAGCAGTTCATCGAGTGGGTAGCGCACGTAGCCGCCGTGCGTGGCCGGCGCGCCGTCCGGCACCCAGAACAGCCGCGCCAGGCCGAGCACGTGGTCGATGCGCAGCGCGCCGGCGTGGCGCATGTTGGCGCGCAGTTCCGCGGCGAAGGGCTGGTGGCCGAGCGCGCGCGAGCGGCCCGGCAGCGGCGGCGGAAAGCCCCAGCACTGACCGTTGAGGTTCCAGGCGTCCGGCGGCGCGCCGGTGCCAAAGCCGTGCGCGTACAGCTGCGGCGCGGCCCAGGCCTGGGCACCGGCACGGTCCACGCCCACGGCCAGATCCCGGTACAGGCCGACCGGCATGGCGGCGGCGCGTGCGCACTGCGCGGCATCGGCGAGTTGGCAGTCGGCCAGCCACTGCAGGTATTGGTGAAAGGACACGCGCCGGGCGTGGCGCGCGGCGAAGGCCGCCACCGCCGGACTGCCTGCATCGCGGTGTTCGCTCGGCCAGTCACGCCAGTCGGGTGTGCCGGCGGCGGCGTGGAGTTCGCGCAGCGCCTCGAAGGTGGCGAAGCTCCGCAGCGCCGCGCCGCCCTGGTCCGCGAAGGCCCGGAAGGCGGCAGCACGCACACTGCTCGCTGCCAGCTCGGTGGCTTCGAACGCGTCGTACAGGTGTTCGAAGGCAGCCAGGCGCAGCCGCGCCACGCCGCCGTAATCCACGTGCGCGGCGGCGCACAGGCGTTCGAGCGTGCCGTCCGCCTGCGCGGCGTCGAATACCTGCCGGGCCGGTGCGCTGGCGGCGTATTCCGGCACCGCGCGCGGGTCCACGTACAGCACGTTCAGGTAGGTGCGGCTGGACGGCGCGTACGGGCTTGCCTGCCCCGGCCGGTCGGGAAACAGCGCGTGCAGGGGATTGATGCCGACGATGCCGGCGCCCAGCCGCGCGCTGGCCTGCGTGAGTTCGGCCAGCGCCGTGAAATCGCCCATGCCGGTGTCGGCGGCCCCGCGCAGGCCGTACAGCTGCGCGGTGAAGCCCCAGGTGCGCTCGCCGAGCGCCAGTGCCGGCGGCAGGTAGCAGCGGGCGGGCGCGACGATCACGGCTGCGCTGGCGTGGCGCCGGCCGGAACGCACCTCGATGCGGTGATAGCCGTCCGGCAGCACGCCCACTATCAGCACGGCGCCCTGCGCACTGCGCGGTAGCTCCGCGCTGGCAAAACCGCCCTCGCGTACGCTGCCGTCCTCGAGTTGCAGCCGCCATTGGCCGCGCCCGCCGAGCACGCCGCCCAGCACCACGCGCAGCGGCGCGCCGGCACGCGCCACGCTCACGGCCGGCAGCAGGGGTGGGTTGTTTTGTAGGTTCGCCAGCGTGCGCGCGGCGCTGGCGTCATCGGCAGCGGGCAGCTCGAGCGCGCCGAGCAGGGCGCGCACGGTCGATTCGGGCACGTCCACATGCCGGCCCCACGGGTTGGTGTAACCGGCTTCGATACCGGCCGCGCGCGCCAGCTGCGCCAGGGCCGGGTTCAAGTGCCGTCCGTCAGCCAGAAGGCTGCGCTCCACGGTTCGGGTTGCACGGTTCCGGCTTGTTCGCACAGCGCCCCGGTGCAGCGCAGCAGCGTGCCCGGCGGGCGGGGCAGGACGGCCGTGGAGCCGGGGGTGGCCAGCAGCGCCGTCAGCACGCGGCCGTGCGCGAGCTTCCAGCGCACCCGCAGCACGGCCGGCTCGGGCAGTTCGAAATCGCCGGCGCCACCGTCGGCACTAGCCAGCAGGGGGGTGATCACGCGGGCCCGCAGCGCGAGCAGGCCGGCGTAAAACGCCAGCCAGTCGCGGCCTTCCGGCGCTGCGCGCGCGCCGTGATCCAGGCGTGAGGCGGCGAAGGTTGACGCGGCGGTGGGGTCCGGAATGCGTGCGCGCGCCGCCGGGTCCGCAAAGGCCGGAAAAGCGGCGAACTCGCGTCGCCGCCCGTCGCGCACCGCATCGCGCAGCTGCGGCCCAAGGTCGCAGAAAAACAGGAACGGCTCGCGCGCGCCCCATTCCTCGCCCATGAACAGCATGGGGATGTGCGGGGCCAGCACGAGCATCGTCGCCAGTGCGCGCAGCGCGCGCGGCTCGGCCAGGGTGGTGAGGCGTTCGCCCAGCGCCCGGTTGCCGATCTGGTCGTGGTTCTGCAAAAAGGCGACGAAGCGAGTCGGCGGCAGGTGCGCGCTGGGTTCCCCGCGCGGCGCGTTGCGAAACGGCGATTGTTCGCCCTGCCAGGCAAAGCCCTGCGCCAGGCAGCGTCCCAGATGCGCCAGCGGCCAGTCGGCGTAGTCGGCGTAATAGCCGTGCATCTCGCCGGTGAGCAGCACATGCGCGCCGTGGTGCCAGTCGTCGCTCCACTGCGCGTCGTAGCCGCCGGGGGCGGCGCCCAGAAAGCGCGCCTGGTTGGCGTCGTTTTCCAGCACCAGGTGCACGTGCCGCCCGGCACATTGCGCACGGGCGCGCTGGGCGAGTTCATCCAGCACATGCACCGCCGAGTCGTCGCGGACGGCATGCACGGCATCCAGGCGCAGGCCGTCGAAGTGGTACTCGGTTAGCCAATACAGTGCGTTGTGGATGAAGAACTCGCGCACCGCGGCGTTGTGCGGCCCGTCGAAGTTGATGGCCGCGCCCCACGGCGTGTGATGGGCGGGGTTGAAGAACTCCGGGGCGTAGGCGTGCAGGTAGTTCCCCTCCGGGCCGAAGTGGTTGTAGACCACGTCCAGAAACACCATCAGGCGGTGGCCGTGGGCGGCGTCGATCAGGGCCTTGATGTCGTCCGGACTGCCGTAGCGGGAATGGGGCGCAAACGGCAGCACGCCGTCGTAGCCCCAGCCGCGCGCGCCGGGAAAATCCGCCACCGGCATCAGCTCGATGGCCGTCACGCCCAGCGCGGCGAGCTCGGGCAGGTGCGCGATCAGGGCCCGAAAGGTGCCGTCCGCGGTGTAGGTGCCGACGTGCAGTTCGTAAACCACTGCCTCGTGCCAGGGCCGGCCGCGCCAGGCGCCGTCCTGCCAGGGATGGCCGGCGGGGTCCACCACCGCACTGGGGCCGTGCACGCCGTCCGGCTGAAAGCGCGAGGCCGGGTCCGGCACGGTCAGCCCATCCACCTCGAAGCGGTAGCGGGCGCCGGCCGTCACGCCGGGCACATGGTCGTGCCAGTAGCCGTTCTCGTCGCGCGCCATGGGGTGGGCGCGCAGCCCTTCAACGTGCAGGCTCACCTCGCGCGCCGAGGGCGCCCACAGCCGGAACGCGACGCCGTCCGGCTCGACCTGCGCCCCGAAGGGCATGTGGTGCACGTGCGTCCTGGTCATGCCGGCGCCGGACCTCCTGGCGGCGGGGTTTCGACCAGCACCGCGAGGGCGTGCGCTTCGAGCGTATAGATGGACCCGGCGGCCAGCGCCGGTCCGCCGCCAAACGGGTCCGCCTGCGCGGTATCCAGTACCGGGCGCCAGGCCTGCACCGCGGCGTGGGGCGGCAGACAGAAGCCGGCCGGCTCGCCGGCCGCATTCATCAGCACCAGGAAGGTCTCGTCGGGTTCCGGCTCGCCGGCCGCGGTGAGATGGTGATGGCCGGCATCGCCGGACAGCACGAAGGCGAGGCGGTGCGGATCGCGCCCGGCCCAGTCGGCGGCATCCTTCTCGGTTCCGTCGGTGTTCAGCCAGACGATGTCCTTCACGTCGGTGCCGGGAATGGCGCGACCCTCGAAAAAGCGTGCGCGGCGGAACACGATGTGCCGGCGGCGCAGGTCGATCAGCTGGCGCGTGAAGGCGACCAGATCCTGCGCAGAGGCGGTGTTGGCGTGTTCCCAGTCCAGCCAGGAGATTTCGCTGTCCTGGCAGTAGGCGTTGTTGTTGCCGTGCTGGGTGCGGTCCAGTTCGTCACCACCGAGCAGCATCGGTGTGCCCTGCGAGAGCAGCAGCGTGGCCAGCAGGTTGCGCTGCTGGCGGGCGCGAAGAGCATTGACGGCCGGATCGTCGGTCGGGCCTTCTGCGCCGCAGTTCCACGACCAGTTGGCGTCGGTGCCGTCGCGCCCGTCCTCGCCGTTGGCCTCGTTGTGCTTGCCGTTGTAGGACACCAGGTCGCGCAGCGTGAAGCCGTCGTGCGCGGTGATGAAGTTCACGCTCGCCTGGGGCCGGCGGCCGTGGTGGCCGAAGATGTCCGCCGAACCGGTGATCCGCGAGGCCAGCGCACCGAGCTGGTCCGGATCGCCACGCCAGAAGCGGCGCACGACGTCGCGGTACTGATCGTTCCATTCCGACCACCCGGGCGGAAACCCGCCCAGCCGATAGCCCCCAGGACCGACGTCCCAGGGTTCGGCGATCAGCTTCACGCGCTGCAGCAGCGGATCTTGCAGCACCGCCTCGAGGAACCCCGCCTGGGGGTCGAAGTCCTGCCATTCGCGCGCCAGCGTGGTGGCCAGATCGAAGCGGAACCCGTCGACGTGCATTTCCTGCACCCAGTAGCGCAGCGAGTCGGTCACCAGCTGCATCACTCGCGGTTGGTGCAGGTTCAGCGCGTTGCCACAGCCGGTGAAGTCCATGTAATGGCGCCAGTCACCGGGCACCAGGCGGTAGTACGAAAGATTGTCGATGCCGCGCCACGACAGTGTCGGCCCGAGCTGGTTGCCCTCGGCGGTGTGGTTGTAGACGACGTCGAGCAGCACCTCGATGCCGGCGTCGTGCATGACCTGCACAAAGGTCTTGAACTCGCCCAATTCCCCGCTGGCCAGATAGCGCTGCATTGGCGCGAAGAACGCCAGCGTGTTGTAGCCCCAGTAATTGGCCAAGCCGGCGTCGGTCAGGCGGCGCTCTTCCGCAAAGGCGTGTACCGGCAGGATTTCGACCGCGGTGACGCCAAGGTTGCGCAGATGCTGCACCACCTGTGGCTGGACCATGCCGCCGAAGGTGCCGCGCAAGGGTTCCGGCACGTCCGGGTGGCGGCGGGTGTACCCGGCCACATGCAGTTCGCAGATCACCGATTCCGACCAGGCACGCTGCGGCGCGGCATCCCGTCCCCAGGTATGCGCGGTGTCCACCACCACGGACTTGGGCACGTAGGCGGCGCTGTCGCGGCGGTCGAAGGACAGGTCGCCCGCCGGGTCGCCGACCCGGTAGCCGTGGATGGCGTCGTGCCAGACCAGCGGGCCGCTCAGGCGCTTCGCGTAGGGGTCGATGAGCAGCTTGTGCGAATTGAAACGATGGCCCTGTTCCGGCGCATAGGGCCCATACACGCGATACCCGTAACGCTGCGCCGGGCGCACGTCCGGGAGGTAGCCGTGCCAGGTCTGGTTGGTGTATTCCGGTAGCACCACGCGGGCGGTTTCCCGCCGCCCGCCGGCATCGAACAGGCACAGCTCCACGCGTTCGGCATGCAGCGAGAACAGCGCGAAGTTGACGCCGCGTCCGTCCCAGGTGGCGCCCAGCGGGTAGGGGTTGCCGGGCCAGACCCGCATGCTGCCGGCGATCGAGCCCGAACTGATGGATCGTCTTGCCATCAGGCCTCCGGCGCCAGGATGACGGTCGCCAGGGGCGGTAGGGTCAGGCACACCGACTGCGCGTGCCCGTGCCAGGGCACCGGCTCACTCGCCACGCCGCCCTGGTTGCCAACCCCGCTGCCGGCATAGCAGCTGGCGTCGGTGTTGATGTGTTCGCGCCACCACCCGGGCCGGGGCACGCCCACCCGGTAGCGTTCGCGCACCACCGGGGTGAAGTTGCAGACGGTTACGGCGAGCGCCTGCGGTTCGCTGCCCCGGCGCAGGTAACTGAGCACGCTTTGGTCGGGATCGTTCGCATCCAGCCAGGCGAAGCCGGCCGGGTCGCAGTCTTTCTCGTGCAGCGCGGGCAGGGCGCGGTACACCGTGTTGAGGTCGCGCACCAGGCGCTGCATGCCGGCGTGCTCGGGCTGGTCGAGCAGGTGCCAATCCAGGCTGCGCTGGTGGCTCCACTCGCGTTCATGGGCGAACTCGCCGCCCATGAACAGCAGCTTCTTGCCCGGGTGCGTCCACATGAAGCCGTAATACGCGCGCAGGTTGGCGAACTGCTGCCAGCGGTCGCCGGGCATGCGCGTGAGCAGCGAACCCTTGCCGTGCACAACCTCGTCGTGCGAGAGCGGCAGGATGAAGTTCTCCGAGAACGCGTACAGCAGGCCGAAGGTGAGGCGGTCATGGTGAAAGCGCCGGTGGATGGGATCCTTGGCCATGTAATCGAGGGTGTCGTGCATCCAGCCCATGTTCCACTTGTAGCCGAAGCCCAGGCCGCCCAGATAGGTAGGACGCGACACCGCCGGCCAGGCCGTGGACTCCTCGGCCACGGTGATGGCGCCGGGGTGGGTGCCGTAGCAGGTTTCGTTCAGGCGCCGCAGGAAATCCACCGCCTCGAGGTTCTCGTTGCCGCCGTGGCGGTTGGGCACCCATTCGCCGGCCTTGCGGCTGTAGTCGAGGTACAGCATCGAGGCCACCGCATCCACGCGCAGCCCGTCAATGCGGTACTGCCCCAGCCAGTACAGCGCGCTGCCGAGCAGGAAGTTGGCGACCTCGGCGCGCCCGAAGTTGTAGATCAGCGTGTTCCAGTCCGGGTGAAAGCCCTGGCGCGGGTCGTGGTGTTCGTAAAGGTGCGTGCCATCGAACTGCGCCAGACCGTGCGCGTCGTTCGGAAAATGGCCGGGCACCCAATCCATCAGCACGCCGATGCCGACCTCATGGCAGCGCTGCACGAAATGGGCGAAGTCGTCCGGCGTACCGTGGCGCGAGGTGGGCGCGTAAAGCCCGGTGGGCTGATAGCCCCAGGAACCTTCGAAGGGGTGTTCGGTGATCGGCAGCAGTTCGATGTGCGTGAAACCCAGGTCGCGCACGTAATCCACCAGTTGGCCCGCTAGATCCCGGTAGCTGAGGTGGCTGTCCCCGGTCGGCCCTGCGCGCCGCCACGAGCCCAGGTGCACCTCGTAGATGCTGATCGGCGCCTGGCGGGCCTGGCGCGCGGCGCGGTGGGTGTCCCAGTCCGCCACGGCTTTCGGCGCGGTCACCTGCGCGACGATGGATGACGTGGCCGGCGGGTGCTCGCTGGCGAACGCGAACGGGTCGGCCTTGAGCGGCAGGGGCGCCCAGTCCGGCCCCAGCAGTTCGTACTTGTACAGCGTGCCGGCGCCAAGGCCGGGCACGAAGATTTCCCACACGCCGCACTCGGCGCGCGCCCGCATTACGTGCACGCGCCCGTCCCAGCCGTTGAACGGACCGACCACACTCACGCGGCGCGCGTTGGGCGCCCACACGGCAAAGCTCACGCCGGCCACGCCGTCCATGTTGCGCGGATGCGCGCCCAGAACCTCCCACACGCGTCGGTGATCGCCGCGCGCCAGCAGGTAGCTGTCGAGCTCGCCCAGCACCGGGCCGAAGCGGTACGGGTCCTCGCACTCGCGCGAACCGGTGTCGTCGGTCACGCGCAGGCGGTAGCACAGGGGCAGGGTCCGAGCGGGCAGGGTGGCCGCATACAGGCCTCCGCGCTGTTCGACCCGCAGCGCGGTTTCCGCGCCGGAGGCCTCGATGAGCGTGACCGCCTGCGCCTGCGGCGCAAACACCCGCACCGTGACCCCGCCGGGCGTCGCGTGCGGGCCGAGCAGCGCAAATGGATCGGCGCAGCGGCCGGTGACGATCTCCTGCAGGTCCCGGGCGGGTGCGTTCATGCGTCGGCTCCATCGAGCAATGCGAGCAGGCCCTGCGCCGGGACTTCCAGCCACTGTGGCCGGTTGTTCGCCTCGTAAGCGAGCTCGTAAAGCACTTTCTCGAGCGTGAAAAACCGCACCAGTGCGCGCCGCGTGGCGGCGTCGCTGGGCACGGTGGGGCAGTCCTGCGCGGCGCTGTCGTAGGCATCCAGAAAGACCCGCTGCACGCTGCGGGTCCAAGCCTCGACGGCCGCGGTCAGCATGGCCTGCGCCTGCGGTCGCGAGGCAAGCGCCTCGCCCAGCGTCAGGCGTGCGGCGTAGTCGAACGAGCGCAGCATGCCGGCCACGTCGCGCAGCGGCGGGTACTTGGCGCGCCGGGCCGCCAGATCGCGCGCCGGCTCGCCTTCGAAGTCCATGAAGTAGACGTCGTCGGACGCCACCAGCACCTGGCCCAGGTGCAGGTCGCCGTGGGTGCGGGTCTTGTGCGCAGTCAGCCGCCCGAGCCGACCCATTGCGTCCACCTCTTTCCAGCGCGCGAGCAGGGCGCTGGCCAGGCCCGCCGGCCCGTTGGCGGTGCCGGCGGCCGCCGCGCGCGCAAGCGCTTCTTTGGCCAGCGCCGCCTGGGTGGCAAGCGCCGCGCGCCAGGCCTGAAAGTCGGTCGCGCTTACCGCCTCGGGCGCGAAGGCCGGGTCGTCCACCGGCAGGGCGAAGGCGGTATGCAGAGCGGCGAGGCGCTCGCCGAGCACGCCGGCCCAGCGCAGGTAGCCCGGGTCCAGCGTTTCGGCCACCTGGTCGGAGCGCACCGCGGCATCGAGCTCGGCGTCCTCGAGCAGCCTGCCCAGGCGATTGCGCGTGAATGCCCAGCCGTCGCCCTGGTTGTCCACATAGCGTTGCAGCACGGCGATGGTCGCGGCCTGACCATCGGCGGTCACGAACTCGGCAGCGCCCAGCAAGGCCGGGATGTTGCGAAACCGGGCGACTTCGGTCAGGAAGTGGCCGATCTCCACTTCCGGGTGGATGCCGGCGCGGACGCGGCGGATCAGCTTGAGCACCATGCGGTTGCCAAAACGCACCGAGGAATTGCTCTGCTCGACGCTCATCGGATGCACGTCGGCCGCAGGCACGAAATCGGCTTCTTCCAGCGCGGCGGTGGCCCACGTCCTCAGATGGGCGCCGTCGTTGGCGGCGAACGCCTGTCCGGCCTGCATGGCACGCGTCAGCGCCACGGCGAAGGCCGGATCCTGCATCGCGTCGTACAGCACGCCGACCCGCGCACCGCGGCGCACGCGCGCCAGCACATGCCCGCGCAGCCGCGCCAGCGGTTCGTCGTCGGGCGTCTCCCAGGCCAGCGCAAGCGGCAGCGCGTAGTCATGTTGCAGTCCTTGTCCGCGGACCGACCACAGCGCCACCACCGCGCCGTCGCCGTCATACGGTAGCGGTGCGCGCAGGCGCAACGTGGCGTGCAGCGCGCCGCCGCCGCCACCCCCGAGCCAGCGCTGCTTGGGCAGGAATTCCGGCAGTACCTGTCCGGCCAGGGTTTCCAAGGCGCGCCCCTGCGCCAGCGAGGCCCAGCCGGCCGGCAGCACCAGCGTGGCCAGTTCCGGCAGCGGTTCGGGCGCCGAGGTGTGCCAGCGCGGCGCGTCGGTTTCCGTCGCCAGCACGAACCAGTACACCCCGTAGCCGGTCACGGTGATGAAGTAGGGCAGCTCGCCGATCGGCGGGAAGACGCTGCGGCCCATGATTTCCACCGGCACCCGGCCGCGGAACTCGGCCAGGTCCAGTTCCACCGGCTGGGGCGCGCGCGACAGATTCGCCACGCACAGGATGGTTTCGTCGGCCAGTTCGCGCAGATACACCAGCACCTTGCGGTTGCCCGGAAAGATCATCCGAAACCCGCCGCGCGCCAGCGCCGGATGGAGCTTGCGCACGCCGATCAGGCGCTTCATCCAGTTCAGCAGCGAGGCCGGGCTGCGCTGCTGGGCCTCGACGTTCACCGCCTCGAAGCCATACACCGGGTCCATCACCGGCGGCAGGTACAGCGAGGCCGGATCGGCACGCGAGAAGCCGCCGTTGCGATCCGGCGACCACTGCATGGGCGTGCGCACGCCGTTGCGATCACCCAGGTAGACGTTGTCGCCCATGCCGATCTCGTCGCCGTAGTACAGGATCGGCGTGCCCGGCATGGACATCAGCAGCGCGTTGAGCAGCTCGATCTTGCGCCGGTCGTTGTCGAGCAGCGGGGCCAGACGGCGGCGGATGCCGAGGTTGATGCGCGCGCGCCGGTCGGCGGCGTAGAAATTCCACAGGTAGTCGCGCTCGCGGTCGGAGACCATCTCGAGCGTGAGTTCGTCGTGGTTGCGCAAAAAGATCGCCCACTGGCAGCCGGCCGGGATGTCCGGCGTCTGGCGCATGATGTCCACCACCGGAAAGCGGTCTTCCTGGGCGAGTGCCATGTAGATGCGCGGCATGAGCGGGAAGTGAAACGCCATGTGGCATTCGTCACCGTCACCAAAGTACGGCAGCACGTCCTCGGGCCATTGGTTGGCCTCGCCCAGGAACATGCGGTCCGCGAAGTGCGCATCCAGCCAGGCGCGCAGGTCGCGGATCACCGCATGGGTTTCGGGCAGGTTCTCGTTGTTGGTGCCGTCGCGTTCGCACAGGTAGGGGATGGCGTCCAGGCGCATGCCGTCCACGCCCAGGTCGAGCCAGAACTTCATGATCCGCTTGATCTCGCGGATCACCTGTGGGTTGTCGAAGTTCAGGTCCGGCTGGTGGGAGAAAAACCTGTGCCAGTAATAGGCCTTGGCGACCGGGTCCCAGGCCCAGTTGGAGGCTTCGGTGTCGGTGAAGATGATGCGCGTGCCGGAGTAGCGCTGGTCGGTGTCGGACCACACGTAATAGTTGCGCCACGCCGAACCCGGCGGCGCCCGGCGCGCGCGCTGGAACCACGGGTGCTGGTCGGAGGTGTGGTTGATGACCAGCTCGGTGATCACCTTCAGGCCGCGTCGGTGTGCTTCGCGCAGGAAGCGGCGAAAGTCCTTGAGCGTGCCGTAGGACGGGTGCACGCCACGGTAGTCGGCGATGTCGTAGCCGTCGTCGCGTAGCGGCGAGGGGTAGAACGGCAGCAGCCACAGCGCCGTCACGCCCAGATCCACCAGGTAATCGAGTTTCGCCGTCAGCCCCTCGAAATCACCGATGCCGTCTTCGGTTGAGTCGCAGAACGCCTTGACGTGGGTCTGGTAGACGATGGCGTCCTGGTACCACGGCGCCGCGAGCGCGGCCTGCGGGCCGGTGGCGGCGAGGTTGGCAGGGGCTTCGGGATCGCCAATCTTCCCCGGCGCGTTATCCACCATCCGGGCCCTCGCCGGTGCCGGGCCGCAGGATCCACGCCGGTTGCTCGGGCGTGAGGTGCACCCACTGGCGCGGGCCACTCCACTGATGGCGCGTGCCGGTCATGAGCTCCTGCATCGTGTAGTAGCCGGGGTCCACGCGCAGCGCGTCGAGCGGCAGCTCGATCTCGCAGTCGATGGTCTGGTGCGGGTCCAGGCTCACGGCGATCACCAGGGGTTGATCGCCCTGGGCGGTGGTCTTGAGGTGGCACAGCACGCCGTCGTGGTAGCCCGGCAGGAAGCGCAGGTGCCACCAGTCGTGCAGCGCCGGGTTGGCGCGGCGCACCCGATTCAGGCGCGTCAGGTAGTCCTTGATGTGGCCCGGCCGGTCCCAATCCCACACCTTGTATTGGTATTTCTCGGAATCCTGATATTCCTCCGTGCCGGGGACGGCGCGCCCCTCGCACAGCTCGAAGCCGTTGTAGATGCCGTAAACCGACGACAGCGTGGCCGCCAGCACCGCACGGATGCGAAACGCGCCCGGCCCGCCATGCTGCAGGATCGGCGGCAGGATGTCCGGCGTGTTGGCGAAGAAGTTCGGGCGCAGGTACTCGCGACACTCGGTCTGCGTGAGCTCGGTGAGGTACTCGGTGAGTTCCTGCTTGCTGTTGCGCCAGGTGAAGTAGGTGTAGGACTGCGTGAAGCCGACGCGCGCCAGGGTCTTGAGCATCGGCGGGCGGGTGAACGCCTCGGCGAGGAACACCACCTCCGGGTGGCGGGCGCGGATGGTGCCGATCAGCCACTCCCAGAACGCCACCGGCTTGGTATGCGGGTTGTCCACGCGGAAGGTCTTGACGCCCTGGGCGATCCAGAACTCGATGACCTCGCGCAGCGCGTCCCAGATCGCCGCGCGGTGCGGGCCGGTCATATCCAGGTTGACGATGTCCTGGTATTTCTTGGGCGGGTTCTCGGCGTAGCGGATGCTGCCGTCCGGCCGGAAGCTGAACCACTCGGGATGCTCGCGCACCCACGGGTGGTCCGGCGCGCACTGGATGGCGAAATCGAGCGCCACTTCCATGCCCAGCTCACCGGCGCGCGCGACGAAGGCGCGGAAATCGTCCAGCGTGCCCAGGGCCGGGTGCACGGCGTCGTGCCCGCCTTCGTCGGCGCCGATGGCATAGGGGCTGCCCGGATCGTCCGGGCCGGGGTTCAGCGAGTTGTTCGACCCCTTGCGGTGGATGCGCCCGATGGGGTGGATGGGCACCAGATACACCACGTCGAAGCCCATGTGGGCGATTTCCGGCAGGCGCGCAGCGCATTCGGCAAACGTGGCGCTGCGCGTGGGGTCAGTGCCCTGCGAGCGCGGGAACATCTCGTACCAGGCGGCAAAGCGCGCCCGCTCGCGGTCGACCACCACCTCGAGTTCGGGTGCGTAGACGGTGGCCTCGCTGCGGTCCGGGCAGCGGCGCGCCAGGGCAAGGGTGTCGTCGGCGAGCAGCACCGCGAGTGCGTCATCGCCGCTCGTCAGGCGCTCCAGCACCGTGCGCAGCGCCGCCGCGTCTGCGTCTTTCGCGCGTGCGGCGATGGTCTCGAGCAGGGCGCGACCTTCCAGCGCTTCGAGCCCCAGATCCTGGCCTGCCTCGAGTTTCTTGAGGGTGTCCGCACGCCAGCTTCCATAGGCGTCGGGCCAGGCCTCGAGGGTGTAGCGGTAGGTGGTATTGCGAGCCAGCTCGACCTCCGCTTCCCAGCGATCGAGGCCGGGGTTGACCGAGGTGAGCGGGATTTCCTGCCACTGCTGCGCGTCGGCCGGGCGCAGCTTGAGCACCCCGGCAATGAGGTCGTGCCCGTCGCGGAAGATCTCCGCCGACACGCGCAACCGGTCGCCGGCCACGCGCTTGACCGGATAGCGGCCGCACTCGATGCGAGGCTGCACGTCGCGGATCACGACCCACCTTGCCTGCTGTGCGGGGTGTGCCGGGGTGGCGGCATGCGACGGTGGGGCAGGGGTGGGCTTGCGCTCTTTCAACAGGTCGTCATCCAGGGCGGCGCGGCGGGTCGCTGGTTAGAGGCAGGGATCAGACGGAAGTTCCGGCAGCCCCGAGCGTGCCTTTCGCAGCGCGCACGCCTGGTGCACCGGGGCTCGGGAACCGCCTCGGTCCCTGACCAAGGCCAGCAAAAAGCGTTCCACACGGTGGCCCCTTCCTATGCATCACTCCGCCGGCGGCCATCCAGTGTCCCGACCGGGCCGACGGGCGATGCTTCACCCGCGTCGGGCAGGAAGCCTTGGCCGATGCGGGCCAGTTCAGTTGCCTCGTCCACTGAAAACTCCCATACGGCGCAGGCTGAGCCGGCGGCGCTGATGCGCGTGGGCGGGCCGCTTGCCGCCGCGTTGGCAGCGGCGTCGAGGCGGATGCCCAGCCACTCCATGCCAGTCAGGATGCCGGCGCGCACCGCGGGCGCGTGCTCGCCCACGCCGCCGCCGAACACGACCCCGTCCAGCCCGCCCAGCACGGCGGCGTAGGCGCCGATGTACTTGCGCACGCGGTGGCAGTAGACGTCGATTGCGTGGGCCGCGGCGGGGGAGGGGTCGGCCAGCAGGCTGCGCATGTCGGCACTGCCGGCCAGGCCGAGCAGGCCGCTTTGCTCGGTGAGCATCCGCTCCAGCTGCGTCGCGTCCATGCTGCCGGTGCGCAGCAGGTGCAGCAGCAGGCCCGGATCCACGTCACCGCTGCGGGTGGCCATGACCAGGCCTTCCAGTGGCGTGAAGCCCATCGAGGTGTCCAGCGGCCTGCCGTCGGCGATGGCTGCCGCCGAGCAGCCGGCGCCCAATTGCAGGGTCACGATCCGCCCGCTGCGGCCTGTGTGTTCCTGCCAGGCACGCCACAGCGCCTGGTGGGCGAGTCCGTGAAAGCCGTAGCGGCGGATGGCGTGCTTCTCGATCAGCTCGCGCGGCAAGGCATAGTCGCGCGCCGCCGGTGGCAGGTCTGCGAAGAATGCCGTGTCGAACACCGCCACCTGCGCGATGCCATCGCCAAAGCGCTGGCGGCAGGCGCGGATCATGGCCAGCGCGGGCGGATTGTGCAGAGGTGCCAGCGGCGCGCAGGCATCGATCTGCGCCTCGACCGCGGCGTCGATGCGTACCGGATGCGCCAGCGCACCGCCGTGTACCACGCGATGCACGATCAGTTCCGGAATCGGCACGCCGCCCAGCGCCTCGTCGCCCGGCGCGGGGCGCAGCGCCGCGATGTGTCGGGGCGGGCTCGTGCGGCCGTCGAAGCGGTCCAGCTTGACCGACGAACTGCCCACGTTGACGGTAAGGATTTCCACGCGCTGCAGCCCTCATGCGCCAGTGGCACGTTATCGTTTGGTCTGCACAAGGCTACCGTAAGCTGTCGCCCGTGCTGGCGACTGCGCGAGCGGTATGCGAGCGGCGCCGACAGGTCCGCATAATCCACGCTGCCGATCGGCGTTCGATCAGCATCCCGACGCCGCCGCTGCGCCTTATTGCATCGTCTCTTTCAGCACCGTTCCGCGCCCTGAATGCTCCATATCCACCACAGCAATCGCCTGGAGCGCCTAGCCGACCGGTTGTGCGAGGTGATTGCCACGCCGCTGGGCGCGCCGCTGGCCCCGGAAACCATCCTGGTGCCCAACCCCGGCATGGCGCGCTGGCTGTCGCTGGCAGTGGCGCAGCGCCTGGGCGTGGCGGCGAATCTGGATTGCGTGTTCCCGGCCGCCTTCGTGTGGCGGGTGCTGCGCGCGCAGGACGCGGACCTGCCGCCGACGCCGCCGGCCGAGCAGGGGCCGTTGCTGTTCGGGCTGCTGGCGGCCTTCGCCGGCCCTGACCGGCCGGCCGAAGTAGAGCGCTACCTGGCCGCCGACGATGGCCTGAAGGCCTGGCAGCTGGCCCGCCGCCTGGCCGACTGTTACCAGCGCTATCAGGTGTTCCGGCCGGACTGGCTGGCGGCCTGGGAGGCGGGCGCGGACGCCGGCTGGGACGCCCGATTGTGGCGGCAGGTGGCGGCCGGGCGGCCGCATCAGGGCCGGCTGCTGATCGATCTGGCGCAGCGCGTGCGCGGCGGGCGGCTTGCCGTGGACGGCCTGCCGGCGCGCCTGTCGGTGTTCGGCCTGTCGGCGCTGGCGCCGGCCTATCTGCAGCTGTTGCAGGCGCTGGCCGGGCACATGCACGTGCATGTGCATTTTCTGGATCCCTGCGCCGCCTACTGGCACGACCTGCAGGCGCCGCGCGTGGCGGCGCGGCGACGGCGCAAGTGGGCGCAGCAGGCGGCCGATGCGCCGGAACAGATGGATGAATCCGCCGACAGTCATCCGCTGCTGGCCGCCTGGGGTCAGGCGGGACGCGAGTTTGCCGGCCAGTTGCTCGACTGTCAGGCGCTGGAAACCGAGGACTACGAGGACCCCGGCGCTGCCAGCCTGCTGCGGCGCCTGCAGCGCGACATCCTGTTTCTGGAGCCGCCCGTCGCACAGGCCCCGGCCGAGGATGACCGCTCGCTCGAAATCCACATCTGCCACAGCCCGCTGCGCGAGGTGCAGGTACTGCATGACCGTCTGCTCGGATTGTTCGAGGCGCACCCGGACCTGACGCCGCGCGACTGCGTGGTGATGGCGCCGGACATCGAGGCCTACGCACCGCACATCACGGCCGTGTTCGGCGCCGCGCCGGCCGGTCGGCGCATTCCGTTTGCCATCGCCGACCGCGCGCCGCGGGCGCAGCAACCGCTGGCGGCGGCCTTTCTGGAACTGCTCGACCTGCCGCAAAGCCGCCTGCCGGCCTCGCAGGTGCTCTCGCTGCTGGAGCTGCCGGCGCTGCGCGCTGCCTTTGGCATCGACGAGCCCAGCCTGCCGCGCCTGCGCGCCCTGGTGCAGGACAGCGGCGTGCGCTTTGCCTACGACGCCGCGGCGCGGGCCGGCCTGGATCTGCCGCCCAGCGACGAGCACACCTGGCGCGCCGGCCTGGACCGCCTGCTGCTGGGCCACGCCACCGACGCCGCGGCGCTGGATGAGGTGCTGCCTCTGCCGGCCGGTGGCAGCGAGCTGGCGCAGGCGGTCGGCGCGCTGGCCGAGCTGCTGCGCCGCCTGCACGCGCTGCAGGCCGATCTGGCCGGCCCGCACCCGCCGGCCGAGTGGACGCGGCGCCTGCTGATGGCGCTGACGCTGTTCGAGGCCGTTGACGAGGACGAGGCCGACACGCTCGCGCTGCTGCGCGGCGCGCTGCTGCGTCTGGCGCAGGAGGCGCAGGCCGGCGGCTGCGCGGTGCCGCTTCCGCGGGCAGTGGTCAAGGCGCAGCTGTCGGGCGTGCTGGACGAGGCCGGCCCGGCACGCGCCTTCATCACCGGTGCGCTGACCTGCTGCGCGCTGTCGCCGATGCGGGCGATACCGTTTCGGGTGGTGTGCGTGCTGGGCTTGGGCGACCGGGAGTTTCCGCGCCGCCGGCGGCCGGCCGAGTTCGACCGCCTGGCCGACGATCACCGCCCCGGCGACCGGGTGGCGCGCGACGAGGACCGCTACCTGATGCTCGATGCGCTGCTGGCGGCGCGCGATTGCCTGCACCTGAGCTACGTCGGCCGGCGCCAGAGCGACAACGCGCCGCTGCCGCCCTCGGCACTGCTGAGCGAGCTGCTGGACGTGGCCGGGCGCATGACCGGTGACGCCAGCCGCCTGCTGGTCGAGCACCCGCTGCAGCCGTTCAGCGACTGCTACGGCCACGACGCGCGGCGGGTCACCTATGCCGTTGAGTGGTTCCAGCCGGCGCAGCCGACACCGCCGTTTGCCGCCGCGCCGCTGCCGTCCTCCGTGCCCGCATCGGAGGAATGGACGCTGGAGGATCTGACTGGCTTCGTGCGCTCGCCGGCGCGCTGGTTCCTGCGCGAGCGGCTGGGCATCCGTCTGTACCGGGCGGACGACGCGCTGGCCGACGAGGAGCCGTTTTATCTGGACAATCTCGCCAACCACGCCATTGGCCAGCGGCTGGTGGCGGCGCATTTGAGTGGGGACGATACGGACGCGGCCTATCGGCGTTTGCGCAGCGAAGGTGTGCTGCCGGCGGCGGCCGCCGGCCGGCGGCTGTTCGAGCAGTCCTGGCGCGACACGGCGGCCTTTGCCGCGCGCCTGGTGCCCTTTCTGGCCACGCCGCGGGCGGATCTGTTGCTGGATGTGGATATTGCCGGTGCCCGTCTGACCGGCCGCCTGCGCGGGCTGACCGACCAGGGCCTGGTGGAGTACCGCTATGCGAAGCGGCGCGCACGCAATTTGCTCGAACTGTGGGTGCGCCACCTGGCGATCAACGCGGTCCGGGCAGCGACGCCAACGCGCTACGTGCTGCGCGATGAAACCGTGTTGCTGCAACCGCCGGCCGATGCGCACGCCCTGCTGGCGGACATCCTGGCTCTGGCCAGCCAGGGCCGCGGCGAGGCGCTGCCGCTGTTGCCGGAATGCGCGTTTGCATATGCCACGGCCAAGGATCACGCCAGCGGCCTGAACGCCGCGCGCAAGGCCTGGGAGGGCAATTCCTACCGCGAATCGCCCGGCGAGGGCGACGACGCGGACGTACAGGTCGCCTTCCGGGGTCGCGACCCGGTGTCCGAGCCGGCCTTTGTCGAGTTGGCACAGCGCCTGTGCGGCCCGCTGCTGGCCGCGATGGAGCGCGCATGAGCACGCCGCTCGATCCGCTGACCCTGCCGCTGGCCGGCCGGCATTTGATCGAGGCCAGCGCCGGCACCGGCAAGACCTGGACCATCGCCGCGCTGTACCTGCGTCAGTTGCTGCAGAACCGGCGCGAGCCGGGGCAGATGCTGGTGGTCACCTTCACCGAGGCGGCCGCCGCCGAGCTGCGCGAGCGCATCGCCGCGCGGCTGTTCGAGGCGCGAGGCGTCCTGGACGGCTTGCCGCCCAAGGACGAGAACGACGCCTTTCTGCCCACGCTGGTCGGCAGTCTGCCGGACCACGCTGCCGCCAAGGCGCATCTGGACGATGCGCTGCTGCGCCTGGACGAGCTGGCCGTGCACACCATCCACGGCTTTTGCGGGCGGGTGCTGGCCGAGCATGCCTTCAGCGCCGGCAGCCGTTTCGAGGCCGACATCGAAACCGACATCCGCCCGCTGACGGCGGAAATCCTGGGCGATTTCTGGCGCCGGCGGTGCGCGGTTGCCGATGCGGTGCTGCTGGATGCGCTGTATCGCTTGTGGCCGCACGGTCCGGAAAGCCTGGCTGGCGCGCTGAAGAGCCTGTCCGGCCGGCTGGGCCTGCGCCTATTGCCGCCTGCGTCTGAGGTCGATCCAGCGGCGGGGCAAGCGGCGCTGGATACGGCCGTGCAGGACTTCGTCGCCGTCTGGTCGGCTGGGCGGGATGACGCGCTGGCTTTGCTGCTGGGGCACCAAGGACTCAGCCGCGACAAGAAAAAGGGCTATCCGAAAGATCAACTGTCCGCGTTGTTTGACGCCATCGACGCCTGGGCCGCGCAGCCGCAGGGCTTGCCACCCGCGGGCATCGAGCGCCTCAGCCCGGCCGTGCTCGATGAGGCGCTGACCCCCGGTGCCCGCAAGAAAGGCGTCGCTGCGCCGACGCACCCGTTGCTGGATGCCGCCGCCGCCCTGACGGTGGCCGGCGCGGCGCTCACGCACGCGCTGCATGTGCAAACCGTGCACGCGGCGCTGGCGTACCTGCGTGCGCAAAGCGAGGCGCGCCTGCTGGCCGGCGGCCGGCGCGGCTTCGACAGCCTGCTGCAGGAGCTGGCCGCGGCGCTGGATGGCCCCGGCGGGCCCGCGCTGGCGAGCACCCTTGCCGGTCGCTACCCGGTGGTCATGATCGACGAGTTCCAGGACACCGACCCGCTCCAGTACAGCCTGTTTGACCGCATGCACCGGGCCGCCGCGAACGGTTTCGGCCTGTACCTGATCGGCGACCCCAAGCAGGCCATTTACCAGTTTCGCGGCGCGGACGTGTTCGCGTATCTGGCCGTTCGCAATAGCGTGCCGCCGGCCCAGCGCCACACGCTGACCACCAACCAGCGCTCCACCGGCCGGCTGGTGCGGGCCGTGAATGCGCTGTTTGGAGGCCACCCGCGGCCGTTTGTGCTCGACGCGCCCGGGCAGGAGATCGAGTTCCACGCGGTCGACGCCGCTGGCCGGCGCGAGCAGGCGCCACTGTTGGTGGACGGCGAGGCGCTGCCGGCCTTTGAGGTGTGGTGGCTGGCGCGTGGCGAAACGGGCAAGCCGCTGAGCAAGGACAGCGCAGACGGGCAGGCGCTGGCCGCCACTGCCGCGCGGGTGGCGCAGCTGCTCGCGCTGGGCGCGGCGGGTCAGGCGCGGGTAGGTGCAGACGAGCTCGCCGGTCGCCACATCGGCATCCTGGTCAAGACCAACCGGCAGGCGGGTCAGATGCAGGCGCAGCTGCGCCGGGCCGGCGTCGACAGCGTCTGCCTTCGAGAAGACAGCGTTTACCAGAGCCCCGAGGCGGTGGCGCTGGAGCGGATTCTGCAAGCGGCGCTCGATCCGGCCGCCAGCGGCACGCTGCGGGCTGCTCTTGCCACGCACTTGCTGGGCGCCACGGCCGCCGACATCGCCGCGCTCGACGGCGACGAGGCGGCCTGGGAACGCTGGGTCATCCTGTTCCACAACGCCCGCCGGCGCTGGTTCACGGCAGGTCCGCTGCCCATGCTGCTGGGGCTGATGGAGGAGGCCGGCATCATCGGCCGCCTGCATGCGAGTCCCGACGGCGCGCGGGCGCTGACCAACCTGATTCACCTGGGCGAATTGCTGCAGGCGCAGGCCGCCAGCCGGTCCGGCCTGGATGCGCAGCTGCGCTTCCTGCGCGATGCCATCGCCAGTATCGACGGCGTGGCCGAGAACCAGCAGCTGCGCCTGGAAAGCGACGCCAACCTGGTGCAGATCGTCACCGTGCACAAGGCCAAGGGGCTGGAGTGGGAAATCGTGTTCCTGCCCTTCGCGTGGAACGAGAAAACACCCAACGACCAGCCTCCGTTCGAATTTCACGACCCACTGGATCTCGCATTCACGGCCGATCTGGACCCCGCCAGCCCGCACGCGCAGCTAGCGCAAAAGGAGGCGCTGGCCGAGCGCGTGCGCCTACTGTACGTGGCCCTGACGCGGGCGCGCCAGCACTGCGCCCTGCCGTTTGGCGTCATCAATCAGGCGGAGTGGGGCGCGCTGGCGTGGCTGCTGTACGGCGGAGAAGGCCTGAGCGCCCTCGGTGATGCCGCCGCCCGCGCGCCGTGGCAGGCGCTGGCCGCTGCCAGCGACGGCGCGCTCGTGCTGACCGAGCCGCCGACGGCTGCCCAGTACTCGCCCGGCGCTGCGCCGCCGGCCGGGCAGGCCAGCATCTTCACCGGCCGCATCGACAGCCGCTGGCGGGTGACCAGCTACTCGGCGCTGGCCGCCGGCGCGCTGGGCACCGACCGGCCGGACTACGATGCGGTCGATGCCGGCACGCTCGCCGAGCCGCAGGTCGCGCTGCCGGCGGCGCCGGACGTATCCGCCGAGCGTGGCGGCCCGCCGCCGATCGCCCGCTTTCCGCGTGGCGCGGCGGCCGGCACCAGTCTGCACGGCCTGTTCGAGGCGCTGGATTTTCCGCACGCCCACGGCCCGGCGCTGGGCGAGGCGGTGGCGCAGACGCTGGCTCGCGCCGGCTATCCGCCTCTGTGGCAGCCGACGCTGGAACGGCTGGTGGCGGACGTGCTCGAAACGCCGCTGGACGGCCAGGCGCTGCGCCTGCGGGACATCGGCCGCGCGCAGCGCCGCGACGAGCTGGAGTTCTACTTTCCGCTGGCGCGCATCGAGGCGGCCACGCTGAACCGCCTGCTGGAGGCCACCGCCGTGGCGGCCGAGGCCGCGGCGCTGCGCTTCGACGCCGTGGAAGGCGTGCTCAAGGGCTACATCGATCTGGTGTTCGAGCACGCCGGGCGGTTTTATCTGGCCGACTACAAGTCGAACTGGCTCGGCGCGACCGCGGCGGACTACGCGCCGGCGGCGCTGCGCGCGGCGATGGCCGAGCACCGCTACGACCTGCAGTACCTGGTCTACACGGTGGCGCTGCACCGCTATTTGCGCCTGCGCGTGCCGGATTACGACTACGAGCGCCACTTCGGCGGCGTCTATTACCTGTTCCTGCGCGGCATGGCGCCGGGGCAGGGCGACGCCGGCATTTACTTCGACCGGCCGCCCGCCAGCCTGGTGCGCGCGCTCGAAGCTGCCCTGTGCGGGGGCGCCTGATGGACGCGCGCCTGCTGGCCCTGCAACAGGCCCGCGCGCTACGCCCGCTGGATGCGCACTTCGCCGACCTGCTGCTGCGCCACGCCGCAAGGCCGTCGCCGGAACTGGCGCTGGCCGCCGCGCTGGTCAGCCGTCATACCGGCGAGGGTCACGTGTGCCTGCCGCTGGGACGCTTCGCTGGCCGGGCGCCGTTCGACGAACAGCCTTGGCGCGCGCCGCCGCTGGCCGAATGGCGCGAGGCACTGCTGGGCAGTGGTGTGGTCGGCGAGCCGGGCGCAGGTACGCCGCTGATCCTGGATTCGGTCGGCCGGCTGTACCTGCATCGCCTGTGGCGGGATGAGGCCGAGGTGGCGCGCGATCTGCTGCGGCGCGCCGCGCCACGGGCGGATGTCGATCCGGCCGCTTTGCACGCCCCGCTGCGTCGCCTCTTTCCGGATACCGATCCGGGCAGCGTCGGCCAGCGCCGCGCCGCTGCGGTGGCGGCCCTGCATGGCCTGGGCATCCTGTGCGGCGGCCCCGGCACCGGCAAGACGCACACCGTGGCGCGCCTGCTGGCGCTGCTGATGGAGCTGTCCGGCGAGCGGCCGCTGCGCCTGGCACTGGCCGCGCCGACCGGCAAGGCGGCGCAGCGCCTGGCCGAGAGCCTGCGCAAGGCAGCGGACGTGTTGCCGGCCGGCTTCGCGCTGCCGGCATCCATTCCGACCCTGCACCGCCTGCTCGGCCTGCGCCCGGACGGCAGCGCCCGCCACGATGCCGATCATCCGCTCCGCTGCGACCTGCTGCTGATCGACGAGGCGTCGATGGTCGACCTGCCGCTGCTGGCGCGCACCCTGCGCGCGCTGCCGCCCGCGGCGCGGCTGATCCTGCTCGGCGATCCGAACCAGCTGGCCTCGGTGGAGGCGGGCGCCGTGCTCGGCGAGCTGTGCGCCGGTGCCGGCGCCTACAGCCCGGCCGCCGCGGCGCGCATCGAGGCGGCCAGTGGGGATGCCATCCCCGGCGGTGGGCCGGGCGGCATCGGCGATGCCGTGGCGAAGCTCGAACACAGCTACCGCTTCGCCGGTGGGGGCGCCATTGGCCGCCTGGCGGCAGCGGTCAACGCCGGCGACGCGCAAGGCGCGCTGGAACTGCTTCGCAGCGGCGGCGCGGTGCGCTTCGAGGCGGTGGATACGCCGGCCCGACTCGTCGCGCGTCTTGCAACGGAAGTCGGCCCGGCGCTGCAGCCGCTGTTCGAGACCGTCGACCCGGCGACCGCGCTGGCGCGCCTGGGTGAATTCCAGATGCTGACGGCGCTGCGCGAGGGCGCCTTCGGCGTCAGCGGCGTGAACGCCGTCATCGAGCGCGCGCTGCAGCGGCGCGGGCTGATCCGCGCTCAGGCCGCGCACTACCCCGGCCGGCCGCTGCTGATCGGCAGCAACGACTACGCGCTCGGGCTGTTCAACGGCGATCTTGGCCTGCTGCTGCTGGACCCGGCCGGCGCGCTGCGCGCCTGGTTTGCCGGCCCCGAGGGCACGCCGCGGGCGCTGGCACCCAGCCGCCTGCCGGCGCACGAATCCGCCTACGCGCTGACCGTGCACAAGAGTCAGGGCAGCGAATTCACGCGCGTGCTGCTGATCCTGCCGCCGCAGCCGAGCCCGCTGCTCACGCGCGAGCTGATCTACACCGCGCTGACCCGAGCGCGCGAGGGCGTGACCGTGTGGGGCAGCGAGGCGACGCTTGCCGCCGCCATCGGCCGGCGCCTGGAGCGTGACTCGGGTCTGGGCGATGCGCTGCGGATGGGTTAATCGGCACCGGCAATCAGCTAGGCAGCGTAGATTGGGCTGACACTGGAAGCCCAACATAACGACATGCAAGCCATGCGCTACCGGCAGTCGGGCGTCACAGGCAGGACGTTCTTGTGCACCGTCAACCGGCCGATCGGAATGCGGAGCCCCGGGCGCAGCGTATCGCCATCACACCACCGCTCACGGCTGGCCTGGGATGAGAAATGAATTTTTTCAGGGACGACCGAATACGAACTTGCGCGGCAAGGGACTCGTGGCATGGAATCAGGTGACGGTGGAGTCAGAACCACAGGTCCGGTTCGTCGAAGGCGTCCAAGGCTTCCTGCATTTTTTGCCGGTGGCGCTCGGCCTTGATCCAGCCCTTGAGGGCAGCCGGGTCGGCGCGCAGGACGTCGAGCTCCCTGCGTAGTTGCAGGCTCTGGTACTGGAGGGATTGCAGGTGCGCGCGCAGCTCGCGCATCAGGCTGGCGGGTTTAAGGCCGGGGCGCGGCTCGAGGCCGGACTGCATCGCGAACTGCAGTTGCTGGTCACGCACTTCCTGCTGAAGCTCTTCGAGCTGGTCGGCCAGCACCCGGTTGTAGTGCCTCAGGCGCTCGTCGCTGAGGCCGGCGATGTGGGCGGTGTCGATCTGCTCGACCTCCAGCTGCAGCTGCAGCAGATCGAGCAGATTGTTGGCCGCATAGGCTTCGTTCACCCGCTGCATGAGGGTCGTTTTGCGCTCGCGCTCGGCGGGGTCGGATTCGCGGTCGGGGTGCAGCCGGCTGGCGAGCTTGCGGTAGATTTCGCGCACCGATTGCGTGGCCTGCGCGGCAGCCTCTTGCGCTTTGCGCTCGCGGGCGCCGGGCTTGCGCGCGCGCGTGGCCTCACGCTCTTGTTCGGCCTGCGCCCGGCTGGCCTGGATCTGCTCGTGCAGGCGGCGCAGGAGTTCGTCCGGCGAATCCATGTCCACGTCTTGCAGGTCCAGATCCACACCAAAGAAGTCGTGCACCATGGCCTGCGCCATCTCGCGGGCGATTTCGTGGCCCTCGGCTGCTTCGGCGTCGTAGTCGCTGCCGCTGTGGCGGTTGTAGATCTCCTTGAGGCGCTCGCGCATGGCCTCGTCGGGGACGACGTCGATCAGCGGGGCGAGTCGGCTGGTGATGGCCTCGCTGAGGGTACGGCGATCGGTCTTGGCGAGTTTTTTGCGGTCGCTGGCCGTATCCAGCCACAGGACCAGATCGACCGTCAGCGCCTGCAAGCTGTTCTGCAACGGCACGATTTCGCGCGCCTGACGCTCGTGGTAGTCGGCGATGGCTTGCTGCCACTGGGCCAGCAGCTTGCGCTGCTGCGCGATGCGCTCGATGTGGCGGTTGAACTTCTGCTGCTGCGCCGTCAGCGGCGTGCCCGCCGATGCGCCGTGGATACGCACCGCAACGGGGAGGGATGCGCGGTCGTCAGCGCCCGTGAGGTCCGTTGGGTGCGTGCGGCGTTTCGGGGACATGGGGCCATTGTGCCCAAGCCCCTCCTGCATGGCCAGCCGGTGTGGGCGTCCACCGTCTTTGGCACTCGGGTGGGCAAAGCGTAGCGTGCCTACCCACTTCGCTTGGGTGATGCCCTGCGGGTCGTGGCCGCCCGCGCCTGGGCGGTGCGAAGCGCCTTGGGTCACGGCATGGCAGCGATCTCCTGGGTCCGGATTGCCGTTTGTCCGGCCAGCCGCGCCGGTTCCCAATGTGCCGTCGCCCAGCGCAGCAGCTCGGCGGGCGGTGCGCCCCTCAGCTCAGCAGGCGGGGGCAAGGCCAGGGCGGCCAGAACCTGGCGCAGGTTGGCGCTGGCGTGCCGGTCGTCGAGCGGGACGGCACCGGTCTGTTTGCCAAGTTTCATGCCGTGACGATCGACCAGCAGCGGCAGGTGGGCATAGTCCGGCTGTGGCAGGCCAAGGCATCGCTGCAGGTAGATCTGCCGCGGCGTCGAGGCCAGCAGGTCCACGCCGCGCACCACCTGCGTCACGCCCTGGTAAGCGTCGTCGACGACCGTGGCGAGCTGATAGGCGATCAGGCCGTCGGCCCGTTGCAGGACGAAATCGCCGACCGCGCGTGCAAGGTTGTGACGATATTCGCCTTGCACGGCATCGAAAAAGCCGATGTCCGCGTCGGGCACCCGCAGGCGCAGTGCGCGCGCCGGGCGGTCGGCTGCCAGACCGCTGCGGCAGGTGCCCGGATACACCGGTCCGTCCACCCCGGCGCGGGCGATGGTGGCCAGCTCGCGGCGCGTGCAGGCGCAGGCATAGGTCAGGCCGGCGTCGCGCAGGTGTTCCAGGGCCGCCCGGTAGGCCTCGGCGCGCCGGCTCTGGTACAGCGCCTCGCCATCCCACAGCAGGCCGTGCGCCTGCAGGCTGCGCAGGATGGCATCGGCGGCGCCCGGCACCACGCGTGGTGAGTCCAGGTCGTCGATACGTAGCAGCCAGCGCCCGCCCGCGGCACGCGCGGCCAGGTAACTGCCGACCGCCGCCAACAGCGAGCCCAGGTGCAGCTCGCCGCTCGGCGTGGGGGCAAAACGGCCGCATGTCTGTGCCATTCGGGAGCGGACCAGGGGTGGCTTTCGTGTACCTTATGCGGCCCGGCGCGTGTCAGGCGCCGTTTGCAAAAAATCAGGGAGCAGGGGCATGAAACTCATCACCGCGGTGATCAAGCCGCACAAGCTGGACGACGTGCGCGACGCGCTCGGCGACCTTGGCATTACCGGCATGACGGTGACTGAGGTGCGCGGTTTCGGGCGCCAGAAGGGCCACACCGAAATCTACCGCGGCGCCGAGTACATGGTCGATTTTATTGCCAAGATGCGGGTTGAGGTCGCCGTGCGCGATGAGGACGCCGAACGCGTCGTGGAGGCCATCGCCAACGCCGCCAACAGCGGCAAGATCGGCGACGGCAAGATTTTTGTCAGTCCCCTGGAGCAGGTGGTGCGCATCCGTACCGGCGAGACCGGTTCGGACGCGCTCTGAGCGCAGCTGCGCGTTTCCGCAAGGTCCGTGTATCCATGCCGTCCGCTGGCAGGGCGGCGGCCAGGCTGCCTGATGTTGCAGGGTATCGGTGCGCTGATCGGCCTGAGCGTGCGCGCTGGCTGCCGGCCTCGACCTCAGTCAGCGCGCGGAACGCGGCGAAGACTGTAGTGGCCAGAAGCCCGCCATCGGCACGTTGACAGCCTCGACGGCGGGCCAGAACAATCACCGGCTTGGCGCGGGAACCGGCGGCCCGCACGGAGCCCTTGTCTGCCCTTTCTATTTTTGGAGATCGTGACATGCGCGTGTGCATCCTGGGGGCCGGCGGTCTCGGTTCGGTGATCGGCGGCTACTTGGCCAAAACCGGCGTCGACACCACCCTGATCGCCCGCCCGGCGCATGCCGAGGCCATCACCCGCGATGGCCTGCGCATCGAGGGCGTACGCGGCGAACACTTGATCCACGAGAATCTGACGGCCATCAGCAACCCGGCCGAGGCCACGGGCGAATTCGATTACCTGATCCTGGCCACCAAGGCCAAGGACAGCGACACGGCGTTGGCCTCGGCCGATTGCCTGCGCGACCGGGTGCGGACGGCTTGCTCCATCCAGAACACTATCGTCAAGGAACAGGTGCTGACGGACTGGATTGGCGACCCGGCGCGCGTGATGGGCGCCTCGACCATCGAGGGCGGCTCGCTGGAGGCGCCAGGTTTCGTCAAGAACCACGTCACGGTGCCCACCACGGCCTATTTCGGCGAGATCGACGGCACCATCAGCCCGCGCGCGCAGGCGCTGGCCGACGCCTTCAACAAGGCCGGTCTAGGAGCCAAGGCGGTTGACTGTATCCAGCAGGTGCTGTGGGAAAAGCTGGCGCAGATCTGCAACGCGTCGGCCTGGTCGGTGAGCACGCTGGCCGGCAACAACGACCTCACCTTCGTGGACGGCATGGCGCTGCGCGAGGGCGCCGAGCACTACGTGGCCATTTCCCTGGAGCTGCTGGCGGTCTACACGGCGCTGGGCTACACGCCGCAGAACTTCTACGCGCCGCTGTCGCGCCTGAAGGACGTATACGAGTGCAAGACCGAAGAAGACGCCGTGCAGCTGATCCTGGGTTTTGGCGAACGCATGAAGCAGCAGAACTACGTCGGGCGCACCTCCATGCACGAGGACGTCGTGCGTGGCAAGAAAACCGAGGTCGACTACATCGTCAAGCCCTTCGTGGACAAGGGCCGCGAGCTGGGCATCCCGGTGCCGACCGTGACGGCGGCGTATCGCATCATCAAGGTGCTGGACCACTACCTGGCCTGAGCAACACATGAGCAGCAAAAAACGCGTTCTGGTGGCGGAAACCCTGGAGCAGGCCGGCATCGACCTGCTGCGCGAGCACTTCGACGTCGACGTGCGCGAGCGCACCGACGAGGCCGAACTGGCACGCATCATCGGCGATTACGACGGCCTGATGATCAAGACCTACACGCGGGTCTCGAAGCAGGTCATCGACAACGCCACGAAACTGAAGATCGTCGCCCGCGCCGGCAGTGGCCTGGACAAGGTGGACCTCGCCTACGCCAAGGAAAAGGGCCTGCCGGTGCGCAACACGCCGCAGGCCAACGTGGTGTCGGTGGCTGAGCTGGTGTTCGGGCTGATGCTGGCGGTGTCGCGCAAGTTGGCCGCGGCCGACCGCTACGTGCGCAGCCGCGAGGGTTGGGACCGCGACCGCTTCACCGGCGTGGAGCTGGCCGGCAAGACGCTGGGCATCGTCGGTTTTGGCAACATCGGCAAGCTGGTGGCCAGGCGCGCGCTGGCCTTCGACATGCAGGTGGTCGGCTACGACCCGTTCATCGATGCGGCGGCCATGGCCGAGCACGGCGTGCGCAAGGTCGAGACGGTCGATGACGTCATCGACGTCGCCGACTACATCACCGTGCACGTGCCGCTGCTGGACTCGACCCGCAACCTGTTCAGCACCGAGCAGTTTGGGCGCATGAAATCGACCGCCATCCTGATCAACACCGCCCGCGGCGAGGTGGTGGACGAGCCGGCGCTGATCGCGGCCCTGCAAACGGGCCAGATTGCCGGCGCCGGGCTCGACGTCTACGAGGCCGAGCCGCCGAACCATCCGGAGCTGCTGGCGTTGGACAACGTGGTGCTGTGCCCGCACATCGGCGCCGCCACGCGCGAGGCGCTGAACCGCATGACGGTACAGGCGGCGCAGATGATCATCGAAGCACTCGAGGGCTGAGTCGTGCTCGACCCGCAACTGTTGCGCCGCGAACCGGAGACGGTGGCGGCACGCCTGGCCGCGCGTGGCTTTGCACTCGACCTGCCGCGCCTGGCGGCGCTCGAAACCCGTCGCAAGACCGCGCAGACCGAAACCGAGCACTTGCAGGCCGAGCGCAACCGCGTGTCCAGGGCCGTCGGCGAGGCCAAGCGGCGCGCTGAGGATGCCGCTCCGCTGCTGGCGCAGATGAGCGGCGTCGGCGAGCGGCTGGCGCAGCTCGAAGCGGGCCTGAAGGCCGTGCAGGATGAGCTCGACGCCTATTGCCTGGAAATCCCCAACCTGCCGCACGACTCGGTGCCGGTCGGCAACAGCGAGGACGACAACGTCGAGGTGCGCCGCTGGGGCACGCCGCCGGCCTTCGACTTCACGCCGCGCGATCACGTGGACCTCGGCGAGGCGCTGGGCGGACTCGATTTCGAGACTGCAACCAAGATCGCCGGCGCCCGCTTCAGCCTGCTGCGCGGCCCGTTGGCGGCGCTGCACCGCGCGCTGACGCAGTTCATGCTGGACCTGCACACCCGCCAGCACGGCTACACCGAGGTCTACGTGCCGTATCTGGTGAATGCGGACAGCCTGGTCGGCACCGGCCAGCTGCCCAAGTTCGAGGAAGACCTGTTTGCCGTGGGCGGGGGCTATTACCTGATCCCGACTGCCGAGGTGCCAGTCACCAATATCGTGCGCGACAGCATCGTCGATGCCAGCGATATGCCGTTGAAACTGGTTGCCCACACGCCGTGCTTTCGCAGCGAGGCCGGCAGTTACGGCAAGGACACGCGCGGCATGATCCGCCAGCACCAGTTCGAGAAGGTCGAGCTGGTGCGCCTGGTGCCGCCCGAGACCTCCTGGCAGGCGCACGAGGAACTGACCGCCGACGCGGAGGCCGTGCTGCAAAAGCTCGGCCTGCCGTATCGCGTGATGGCGCTGTGTACCGGCGACATGGGCTTTTCCGCTGCCAAGACTTACGACCTCGAAGTCTGGCTACCGGGCCAGGGCAAGTACCGAGAAATCTCGTCCTGCTCCAACTTCGGCGATTTCCAGGCGCGGCGCCTGAAGGCGCGCTGGCGCAACCCGGCCACCGGCAAGCCGGAATTGCTGCACACGCTGAACGGATCCGGCCTGGCGGTCGGGCGCACGCTGGTGGCGGTGCTGGAGAACTATCAGCAAGTGGACGGCTCGATTGTGGTGCCCGAGGTTTTGCGGTCGTATCTGGGTGGCGTGGATCGCATTGCGCGGGCCTGAGCGGGTTTGTTCCTGAGGACGCCCGCGCAGGTGTGTCGGGAGGCCCGCCGAGGGCCGAATGGGCGGCTGGAAGATTCGCGGCGGGGCGCCGCACCACAAGGCCTTACACACAGCGGTTCTCCGCTGTGGGAGGCCCGCCCTCGGGCCGAATGCTTGACTGAAAGATTCGTAGGGAGCGTGTCTTTGCCGGGTACCGCGGGGGCAGTTGCAGCCGCCGGTTCGGGTGCGCGGTCCGGCCTTGTCGTGCGCCGGCGACGGGCGCAGGATTGACCGGCCGACAAAAACCGCAGGAGGAGCGAGCGATGCTGTATGTGGTCATTTCCCGTTTCGACGAGGCCGCCGTGGCGCGCCTGCGCAGCGAACTGCCGCCGGCGGCCTTCGCCTATATCGACGAGGCCATCCACCACCAGCGCGTGCCCAGTCAGGTCGACATCGAGGCGCAGGGTGTGCCGGCCAGCCTGGCCAGCGTTCTGGCGGCGCATCTGGCGCACCTGACCGAACTGCGCGGCAGCGGCAAGCTGGTCAGCGGCGGGCCCTGCGCGGGTTTCGTCAACGCCATCAATATCTTCGAGGCCGGCTCCGCCGACGAAGCGCGGACGCTGCACGACGCGGATCCGCTGGCCCGGCACGGCTACTTCGCGGTCGAGACCATCTATCCCTGGCAGCGGGTGTTCTGAACATGCTGCGCCTGTACCACATCCTGCCGCGCGCCGATCATCCCGGCTCGCACAACGCGCTCAAGGTGGCCGTGCTGCTGCGCGAGCTGGGTCTTGAGTTCGAGCTGATCGACGTCGATCCGGCCCGCGAGCTGCGGCCAGCGGAGGCACCGCTGCGGCGCCTGAACCCGAACGGCCTGACGCCGATCCTGGACGACGACGGGTTCATTCTGTGGGAGTCGTCGGCCATCCTGCAGTACCTGTGCGACAGCCGCGGCCCGGCGCCGTTGCTGCCGATCGAGCCTCAGCACCGGGCGCGCGTGCTGCAGTGGCTCGGTTGGGAGGCGAGCACGTTCATCCCGGCCCTGATGGCGCTGTACATGGCGCATGTCGGTGGGGGCGAGGAGGCCGCCGCCGCGGCACGGGTCGATTTTCTGCTCGGCATGCTGGAACAGCAGCTGAGCGGCCGGGACTGGGTGGCCGACGCCTATTCCATCGCCGACATTGCGCTTGGCGCCGGCGTGCCGGCGCTGCTGCCGCTGGGCGTCGATTTCGCGTCCTACCCGGCGCTGCGGCACTGGCTGGCTGCCCTGCGCCAGCGGCCGGCCTGGCGGGACGAGATTTTTCTGGCGGATTTGCGCGCCGGCAACCTGGCCTGATTCGGCATGCGTGGCGGGCGGGGTGTTGGCTCGATTTGCTAGACTTCGCGGCTATTTGGCCGCACAAGAGAGAGTCCCCGCGCGTGCATTCCCCCCATACCTGGCTACGTCCCATGCTGGCGGCCCTTGCCGTGACGCCGCTGGCCGCGGTAGCCGAGACTGTCCCCCTGCCGCCCTCGGACGTGGACCTGGTCGGTCAGGTGCGGGTGGTGGCAGCGCGTCACGAGGACACCCTGCTGGACATAGCCCGCCGCGGTGGGCTTGGCTATACCGAGATCAAGATGGCCAACCGCGGCCTGGATCCGTGGATGCCGGGCGAGGGCGTGCAGGTGGTACTGCCCACCCGGCACATCCTGCCGCAGGCGCCGCGCGAGGGCATCGTCATTAACCTGCCCGAGATGCGCCTGTACTACTACCTGCCGGCGAAAGGGGATTTTTCGCAGGTGGTGACCTATCCGATCAGCATCGGTCGTTTCGACTGGCGCACGCCGCTGGGCGTGACCAGGATCACGCAGAAGGTGCCCAACCCGAGCTGGACGCCGCCGGAATCGATTCGCATCGAGCATGCCGCCAAGGGCGACATCCTGCCGCCGGTGGTGCCTGCCGGGCCGGACAATCCGCTCGGTCAGTTCGCGCTGCGGCTGGGCGTGCCGGGATATTTGATCCATGGCACCAACAAGCCCTACGGAATCGGCATGCGAGTGACGCATGGTTGTCTGCGTCTGTATCCGGAAGATATCGCTGCCTTGTTCCAGCAGGTTGCGCCGGGCGTGGCGGTCAATTTTGTCAGTCAGCCGTACAAGATCGGACAGGCCTTTGGCATCACCTATCTGGAAGTGCACCACCCGTTGAAGGAAGAAAAAGGCCGCAAGGAAGGGGCGCTTGGCGAGATTGCTCGTCTGCTAGCGAACCGCGGCGTGGCCACGGCCGACGTGGACTGGGTGCTGGTGCGGCGCGAGCTAGCCAAGCCAACCGGGATGCCGGTGGCTATCAGCCGGTCGGATGAGGTGATGCTGCTGGACGCGAATGTTGACGATATGGGTGCGCAGGTGGCAGTCCAGCACTGACACAGCACGCGCTCCGGACGTAAAAAAAGCGGGGCCAGCCTGGCTGACCCCGCTTTTTCAACGCCTGGAGAAGCGGATGCTTACTTCAGCATCGACTTCTTGAACATGCGGTCGATCTTCTCGTTGGTGTCCACGCAGCACTGCTGGGCAGCCTGGGCAGCAGCCAGGGCCTCGCTGGCCTTGGCACTGGCAGCATCGGCCTTGGAAGAAGCGGCGCTGGCGGTGGCCTGGGCGCTGTCGGCAGCCGACTTGGCCTGAGCAATCTGCTCGTTCACATAGCCCTTGGTGGCGCAACCGGCGGAAAGGGTGGCCAGCAGCGCGACGGCCGCAAGCTTGCCAATAATCAATTTGTTCTGCATATGAGAGCCCCTGAAAAGCTGAGGTAACTGAAACCAACCAGTGCGGCGCGGGTCCGCACTACAAACATCAACACGGCCGGAATTATAGGCAGGCGCTGCAAAAAAGCAAAAGCGGCGCCTGATCGCGATCAAGCAATGCCTGGCCAGGGGCATGGGTGCGTGATCAGCCATAATCCGGATTGGGGGCGAGGTCGGGGCTGGGTCTGGCAAAATGGCGTTCCCCATTACCTGACCGAAACTGCGTTTCCGTGCGAAGCGTTTCCGGGTTGCCGGCCGGTGGGCGCTGCGATGTTTGCTGTCTCAACTTCCTGGAGTGCCACATGGCCGAATATCTGCGTTGGTTCGATACCCTGGGCATGCACGATGTCGAGATCGTGGGGGGCAAAAACGCGTCGCTGGGCGAGATGATCAGCCACCTCCTGCCGCTGGGTGTGCGGGTGCCGGGCGGGTTTGCCACCACCGCGCAGGCCTATCGTGATTTCCTGGCCCACGCGCAGCTGGCAGACCGGATCAACGCCGAGCTGGACGCGCTGGACGTGGAGGATGTTGCGGCCCTGGCGCGCGCGGGCGAGAAAATCCGCGGCTGGATACTGGAACAGCCGTTTCCGGACGGACTCGAACAGGCCATCGTCGAGGCCTACGGACGTCTGTGCGAGGGGCACGATGCGGTGGCGGTGGCGGTGCGCTCGTCTGCCACGGCCGAAGACCTGCCCGACGCCTCCTTCGCCGGCCAGCAGGAAACCTTTCTGAACATCCGCGGTGCCGAGCATGTTCTGCATGCGGTGCGCCACGTGTTTGCCTCGCTGTTCAACGATCGCGCCATTTCGTACCGCGTGCATCAAGGCTTCGCCCATGGGCATGTAGCCCTGTCGGCCGGCATCCAGCGCATGGTGCGCGCCGATACCGGCGCCAGCGGCGTGATGTTCACGCTGGACACCGAGTCCGGTTTCCGCGACGTGGTGTTCGTGACCGCCTCCTACGGCCTGGGCGAAACGGTGGTGCAGGGCACGGTCAACCCGGACGAGTTCTACGTGCACAAGCCGACGCTGCGCGCTGGCCGGCCGGCTGTGATTTCGCGCCATCGCGGCAGCAAATTGATCAAGATGATCTATACCGACGCGGTTTCGGCCGGCAGGTCGACCACCACGGTGGACGTCCCACAGGCGGACCAACGTCGGTTCTGCCTGACCGACGCCGAGGTCGAGGAGCTGGCACGCCAGGCGCTGACCATCGAGGACCACTACGGCCGGCCGATGGATATCGAGTGGGGCAAGGACGGTGAGGATGGCCAGTTGTACATCCTGCAGGCGCGGCCGGAGACGGTGAAGGCGCGCGGCGACTCACAGGTGCTGCGCCGCTATCAGCTGAAAGAGAAATCCAAGGTTCTGGTCACCGGCCGCAGCGTCGGGCAGGGCATCGGCGTCGGTAACGTACGGGTTGTCGACAGCCCGGCCCGCATGGGCGAGCTGCAACCGGGCGAAGTGCTGGTGGCCGACATGACCGATCCGGACTGGGAGCCGGTGATGAAGCGGGCCTCGGCCATCGTCACCAACCGCGGCGGGCGTACCTGTCACGCCGCCATCATTGCCCGCGAGCTGGGCATCCCGGCCGTGGTCGGCTGCGGCGATGCCACCGATCACCTGCGCACCGGGCAGGCGGTGACCGTGTCCTGCGCCGAGGGCGACACCGGCTTCATCTACGAGGGCGCGCTCAAGAACGAAGTCAGCGAGGTACGCCTGGACAGCATGCCGACGCCGCCGACCAAGATCATGATGAACATCGGCAACCCGGACCGCGCCTTCGACTTTGCCAGCCTGCCCAATGCCGGCGTCGGCCTGGCGCGGCTGGAGTTCCTGATCAACCGCGGCATCGGCGTGCACCCCAAGGCGCTGATCAACTACGCGACGCTGGGCGCCGACCTGCGCAGCACCATCGACGAGATAATCGCCGGCTACGCGGATCCGCAGACCTTTTTCGTCGAAAAGCTGGTTGAGGGCATCGCCACGCTGGGTGCGGCCTTCTGGCCCAAGAAAGTCATCGTGCGCATGTCCGATTTCAAGAGCAACGAGTATGCGAACCTGCTCGGTGGCGACCTGTACGAGCCGCACGAGGAGAACCCGATGCTGGGCTTTCGCGGCGCCTCGCGCTACATCGCCGACAGCTTCCGTGACTGCTTTGCGCTGGAGTGCCGGGCGCTGAAGAAAGTCCGCGACGACATGGGCCTGACCAACGTCGAGATCATGATCCCGTTCGTGCGCACCCTGACCGAGGCGCGCCAGGTCACCGAATTGCTGGCCGAGCAGGGCCTCAAGCGCGGCGAGAATGGCCTGCGCCTGATCATGATGTGCGAGCTGCCGTCGAATGCCGTGCTGGCGGACCGGTTCCTGGAGTACTTCGACGGCTTCTCGATCGGCTCGAACGACCTGACCCAGCTGACGCTGGGCCTGGACCGCGACTCCGGCCTGGTGGCCGGCGAGTTCGACGAGCGCGACGAGGCGGTCAAGGCGCTGATGAAGCTCGCCATCGACGCCTGTCAGCGCGCCGGCAAGTACGTCGGCATTTGCGGCCAGGGGCCGTCGGATCATCCCGACCTGGCGCAGTGGCTGGTCGAGCAGGGCATCGAGAGCGTGTCGCTGAACCCCGACACGGTGGTCGCCACCTGGCTGGCACTGTCCGGCGACCAGGCGCATTGAGCCATCCGGCCCCGCGGCGGGGGTTCGGATAACCCCGATCAGGGCACCTCGAAAAACCTTTCGAGGTGCCCGGCGGGGCATGGATGCCCCAACGCATCAATCGCGAGAGCAATTCAGATAGCGTGCCCGTCAGACCGCGGGCCAGATGCCGATCGCTGCGGGCCGCAGGCCCTCAGGGCAGAAGCACCGGCGCTGCGGGCGCCCAGCCGGCCATCCGGTGCTCGGCCACGACGCTGGTGTAAATGCCGCCGCGCACGAGGAATTCGGCCGTCACGCGCAGGAAGCGCGGCGCCATGGCGCCGACCAGATCGTCCAGGATGCGGCCGGTGACGGCCTCGTGGAACGCGCCCTGGTCGCGGAATGACCACAGATATAATTTCAGGGACTTGAGCTCCACGCACAGCCGGTCCGGCACGAACTCGATGTGGATGGTGGCAAAGTCCGGCTGGCCGGTTTTCGGGCACAGGCAGGTGAATTCCGGGCAGCGCATGCGCACCGTGTAGTCCCGCCCAGGGTGGGGATTGGCGAAGGTTTCGAGCGCGCTGCCGACGGCTGGCGGCTTTTTCGAGCGAACGGGACGCGAACTGGCCACGCAGGTCTCCGGGTCGGGTTGTGGGGCGCGCATTATCCGGTCGCCGCGCGCGCGCCCACAACGACCAACCGGGCGCCTTCAGGAATACCGTCAGGCATGAAACTGAAGACCATCCGCCTGGCCGGCTTCAAGACCTTCGTCGATCCGACCACGCTGCACCTGCGCGGGCCGCTGACCGGCGTGGTGGGCCCCAACGGCTGCGGCAAGTCGAATGTGGTCGACGCCGTGCGCTGGGTGCTTGGCGAAAGCTCGGCCCGGCAGCTGCGCGGCGATGCGCTGGCGGACGTGATCTTCAACGGCTCCAGCGCCCGTCAGCCGGTCGGCAAGGCCAGTGTCGAGCTGGTATTCGACAATTCCGACGGCAGTCTGGGTGGCCCCTGGGCGGCCTATGCGCAGATCGCCGTGCGGCGCGAGCTGGCACGCGACGGGCAGTCGGTCTATTACCTCAACGGCAGCCGCTGCCGGCGCCGCGACATCACCGACATCTTTCTGGGCACCGGGCTTGGCCCGCGCAGCTACGCCATCATCGAGCAGGGCATGATCGCCCGCCTGATCGAGGCGCGGCCCGAGGAGCTGCGCGCCTACATCGAGGAAGTGGCCGGCATCTCCAAGTACAAGGAGCGCCGCCACGAGACGGCCGGCCGCATCCGCCACACCCGCGAAAACATGGCGCGCCTGGACGACCTGCGGGATGAGCTGGGCAAGCGTCTGGCGACCCTGGAGCGCCAGGCGCGCGCGGCGCAGAGCTTTCGCGAACTGAAGGCCGCCGAGCGACAGGCCCGCGGGCAGCTGCTGGGGTTTCGGCTGCGGGTGCTGGAGACGGCCGCAGCCGAGCGGCGAGCGGCGCTCGAGCGCAGCCTGACGGCCCAGGAACAGGCGCTGTCGGCCGTGCGGGCCGGCGAGGCGCAGGTCGAGGCAGCGCGTGACGCGCACGCGCAGGCCACGGCCGCCTTCGGCGAAGCCCAGCAGGCCTGGTATCAGATCGGCGCCGAAGTCGCCCGCTGCGAGCAGGCGCTCGCGGCATTGCAACACCAGCGCGAGCGTCTGGCACAGGAGCTGGCGCGGCTGGACGCCAGTGCCGAGCAGATCGATCGCCAGTGCGTGCAGACCGAGGCGCGCCTGTTGCAGCTGGCCGCGGCGCAGCAGACGGCCGATGCCGACCGTGAGCAGATGGAAGGGGAGCTGGCGCAGGCCTCGCAAACGCTCGCCGCCGCCGAAGCCGCATTGAGCCAGGTCCGGCGCGCCCAAGATGCCGCCAGCATGGCGGTCAGCGAAGCCGCCCAGCGCGAGCGCCTGGAGCAGGAACGTGCCCGGCGGCTGGCCGAGCACCTTGCCCGCCTGGAGGAACGGCGCCAGCGCCTGCTGCGCGAACAGCAGCAACTGGCGGCCGAAGCAAGCGCGGATGAGGCCGGGCTTGCCGACCAATTGGCCAGCGCCGGCGCGCAGGCATCCGCTGCCGAGCAGGCGCTGGCGGCGGTGGAGGCCGACATCACCAGCCGTCGGGCGCAGCTGGACGCAAGCGCTGGCGAGCTTGCCCGCCTTCAAGCCAGCATCCGCGAGCAGCGCGGACGCCTGGCCTCCCTCGAAACCTTGCAGCAGGTGGCGCTGGCCGGCAGCGGCCGGGCCGAGGCCTGGCTCAGCGCGCAGGGCGTCGAGGCTCAGGCCCTGCTCGGCGATCTGGACGCCGAAGCCGACTGGCGCGCCGCCCTCGAGGTGGCGCTTGGCCCGTGGCTGGGTGCGCAGGTGGTGGCCAGCCTGGATGATCTGTCCGCCGATGGGCTGGCCCAAGTGGCCGGGTTGCGGCTGGTGGAATCGCGGCCGGGCAGGGCGGAAGCAGCCGGCGACCTGCTGGACGCCGTGCGTAGCTCGGTCGATCTGCGGTCCCTGATCGGCGGCGTGCGGCGGGCGGACACGCTGGCCGGCGCGCTGGTCGCCCGTCATGGGCTGGCGGCGCACGAGAGCCTGATCACTGCGGATGGCACCCGCGTGGGGCCAAACTGGCTGGCCGTGCCGGCCGGTGAGCATGGCGAGGGCGTGCTGGAACGCAGCGCCGAAATCGCCAGCCTGCGCGAAGCGCTGTCGCGGGCCGAGCAGGAACTGGCCGCCCTGCAGGCGCAGCGGGCCGCGACGCAAACGGCGCTGGTCGAGGCCGAACGCGCCCGTGGCGAGGCCCGCCAGCAGCACGCGGCCGGCGTGCGGCAGCTGGGCGAGCTGCAAGCCCGCCACGCGGCGGCGCAGGCCCACCGCGAGCGCGCGCAGGCGCGGCGAGCGGCCATTGCCGACGAGCTGGCGCAGATCGATGCGCAGGCCACGCACGACGCTGCGGAGCTGGCGACCGCCCAGGCGGCGTGCGATGAGGCGGTCCGGCAACAGGCCGGCCTGGCCGGGGAACGCGAGCGCAGCGAAGCCCGGCGACGGGAGGCCGAGTCTGCCGTGCGCGCCGCGCGGGCGGCGCAGGACGCGGCCCGCGAGCGCCTGCAGACCCTGCGCATGCGCGTCCAGGTCGCCCATACCGAGGTCGCTACTCTGCAGAAAACCCTGGTCGGCTGGCAGGCGCAGCGGGACGGCATCGGCGAGCGCCAGGCGGCGGCGCAGGAGGAGCAGCAGGCCGCCGCCGCGCCGCTGCAAGCCCTGCAGCAGGAACTGCAAACGCAGCTGGCCGCGCGCGAGGTGGCGGCGGCGCGCCTCGCGGCGGCGCGCGAGGCCGTGGCGGCGGCCGACACGGCGCTGCGCGAGCAGGATCAGGCGCGCCTGCAGGCCGAGCGGGCGTTGCACGAGCGCCGCGGCGAGGTCGAGGCCCGTCGCCTGGAGCTGACGGAGCTGGAAACCCGCGCTGCCGGCCTGCGCGAGCAGGCGCTGGAATTCGATGCCGATCCCGATCACCTGCTGGCCGAGCTGCCATCGGACACGGACGAGGCGGCCCTGGAGCTCGCCATCGCCGATCTGTCCCGCCGCATCGAGCGCCTGGGCGCGATCAACCTGGCGGCCATCGACGAGCAGCGCGAGCTGGCCGAGCGCAAGACCTATCTGGACGCCCAGCACGCGGACCTGGCGGCGGCCCTCGAAACCATGGAGCAGGCCATCCGGCGCATGGATCGGGAGACGCGCAGTCGCTTCAAGGAGACCTTCGACAAGGCAAACAGCGGGTTCCAGGCGGCCTTCCCGCGCCTGTTCGGCGGCGGCGAGGCGCACCTGGAACTGCTCGACGACGACCTGCTCGAAGCCGGGGTCGGCATCGTTGCCCGCCCGCCGGGCAAGCGCAACAGTTCCATTCATCTGCTGTCGGGCGGCGAGAAGGCGCTGACGGCGATCGCGCTGGTGTTCGCGCTGTTCGAGCTGAGCCCCGCCCCGTTCTGCATGCTCGACGAAGTGGATGCGCCGCTGGACGACCACAACGTCGGCCGCTTCTGCGCCCTGGTGCGCGAGATGTCGGCGCGGGTGCAGTTCATCGTCATCACCCACAACAAGACCACCATGGAGCTGGCCGGCCAGCTGACCGGCGTCACCATGTCCGAGCCTGGCGTGTCGCGCCTGGTGGCGGTGGACGTGGACGAGGCCGTAGCGCTGGCGAGTGCCTGAAGGAGACCGCATGGACCAAGCCCAGGCGCGCGCGCGCATCGAGGCGCTGCGGCGCGAAATCGCCGAGCACGACTACCGCTACTACGTGCTGGACGCGCCCAGCATTCCGGACGCCGAGTACGACCGGCTGATGCGCGAGCTGCTGGCGCTGGAGGCCCAGTACCCGCAGCTGGTGACGCCCGACTCGCCGAGCCAGCGCGTCGGCGGCGCACCCTCGCCGGCCTTCGCGCCGGTGACGCATGCCGTGCCCATGCTGTCGCTGGCCAACGCCTTCGACGAGAGCGAGGTGCGCGATTTCGACCGCCGGGTGCGCGAGCTGACCGGCGAGGCGGTGGTGGACTACCACGCCGAGCCCAAGTTCGACGGCCTGGCCATCAGCGTGCTGTACCGCGACGGCCTGCTGGTGCAGGCGGCCACCCGCGGCGATGGCACCACCGGCGAGGACGTGACCGCCAACGTGCGCACCATCGCCGCCATCCCGCTGCGCCTGCGCGGCAATCCGCCGCCGCTGCTGGAAGCCCGCGGCGAGGTGTTCATGCCGCGCGAGGGCTTCGCGCGCTTGAACGCCGAACAGACGGCGCGCGGCGAGAAGCCCTTCGCCAACCCGCGCAATGCCGCCGCCGGCAGCCTGCGCCAGCTGGACCCGCGGATCACCGCCCGGCGGCCGCTGCGTTTCTACTGCTATGGCCACGGGCGCTTCGAGGGCTGGCTGCCGGCGCGTCACGGCGAGCGGCTGGATCTGCTGCACGAGTTCGGGCTGCCGGTGTGCCCGCAGCGTCAGCGGGTTACCGGCATCGAGGCGTGCCTGGCCTATTACGCACAGCTTGGCCGTCTGCGGCCGCAGCTGCCGTTCGACATCGACGGCGTGGTGTACAAGGTGGACCGTATCGATTTGCAGGAGCGGCTGGGATTTGTCTCGCGCGCGCCGCGCTGGGCGCTGGCGCACAAGTTCCCGGCCGAGGAGGCGGTGACCGTGCTCGACAACATCGAGGTGCAGATCGGCCGCACCGGCGCCGTGACGCCGGTGGCGCGCCTGCAGCCGGTGTTCGTCGGTGGCGTCACGGTGACCAACGCGACGCTGCACAACGAGGACGAGCTGCGGCGCAAGGACCTGCGCATCGGCGACAGCGTGGTCGTGCGCCGGGCCGGGGACGTGATCCCGGAAGTGGTGCGGGTGTTGCCGGAACGCCGGCCGGCGGATGCCCAGCCGTTCGTCATGCCCACGCATTGCCCGGTGTGCGGCTCCGACATCGTGCGCCTGGCCGGCGAGGCGGTTTCGCGCTGCAGCGGCAGGCTGCACTGCCCGGCGCAGCTGAAGGCCGGCATTGCCCATTTCGCCGGACGGCGGGCGATGGACATCGACGGCCTGGGCGACAAGCTGATCGAGCAACTCGTCGACCGTGGCCTGGTGCACGACGTGGCCGATCTTTATCACCTGGACGCGCCGACCCTGGCGGGCCTCGAGCGCATGGCCGAGCTGTCGGCCGCCAAGCTGGTGGCGGCGATCGAGGCCAGCAAGCGCACCACGCTGTCGCGCTTCATCTTCGCGCTCGGCATCCCGCTGGTCGGCGAGGAGGTGGCGCGGCAGCTGGCTGCCGAGTTCCGCACCCTGGATGCCGTGCTGACGCAGGACTGGGCGGCGCTGCACGAGCGTAAGCAGGCGATCGCCAAGGCCAATCAGAAGGCCCGCAAGCACAATGCCGACCACCCCGATCGTGCGCCGCTGCCGGTGCAGGAATTGCCCCTGCGCGGCATCGGCACCGAGATCACCGACAGCCTGGCCGAGTTCATCGCCGATGCCCGCAACCTGGATGTCATCCGCCGCCTGCTGGCAGCCGGCATCACGTTTCAGGACGACGGCGCCGCGCCGCGCGCGGCCGATCCCGCCGCGCAGCCCCTGGCCGGCAAGACTATCGTCATCACCGGCACCTTCTCGCAGCCGCGCGAGGCGCTTACCAAAGCGCTTGTGCGCCTGGGCGCGAAGGTCACCGGCAGCGTGTCGAGGAACACCGACTTCGTCGCCGTGGGCGAGAATCCGGGCAGCAAGGCCGACAAGGCGGTGCAGCTGGGGGTCGCGATCCTGGACGAGGCCGGCCTGATGGCGCTGCTTGGACAATGATGCGGCCGCGCTACGGGGTACGCGCCTTGAGCCGACGAAGTCGTCTGTTCGGCAGCAGCGGGGCCGTGCCCGCAACCGGCCTGGGCATTCGCGGCGGGGTGCCGCTCCCACGGGTCTTTTGCGTGGGAGGCCCACCCTCGGGCCGAACAGCCCCGGAACTTATTGCATGCGCTGCGAGTCTCATGCGGCAGCCGCCACGGCCCGCGTGTCGGCTGGCCGCAATCCAATGCTGAAACCCTGGCCTCTACTGGAGTCTGTATGACCGCGTTACGCGCTGTTTTCGCCGTGCTGCTGCTGTGGACTCCGTGGTGGTCCAGCGTCCATGCGGCGCTGCCGGAATTCACTCAATTGGTGAAGGACGTCGGCCCGTCCGTGGTCAATATTTCGACCACGCAGAAGGCCCGCACGCAGGAGCTGTTTCCGGGCATGCCGATGGATCCGAACGATCCGCGCAGCGAGTTTTTCCGGCGCTTTTTCGGCCAGCCGCCGGGCGGACAGCGGCAGGCCCGATCGCTGGGCTCGGGCTTCATCATTTCCTCTGACGGGACCATCCTGACCAACGCGCACGTGGTCAAGGACGCCGACGAGATTCTGGTCAAGCTGTCCGATCACCGCGAGGAGCCGGCCGAACTGGTCGGCCTGGACGAGCGCACCGACGTGGCGGTGCTGCGCATCAAGGCCAAGGACCTGCCGGTGGTGAAGATCGGCGACTCGGACCGGCTGGAGGTGGGCGAGTGGGTGCTGGCGATCGGCTCGCCGTTCGGGCTGGAGTACACGGCCACGGCGGGTATCGTCAGCGCGGTCGGCCGCACCCTGCCCAGCGACGCCTACGTGCCGTTCATCCAGACCGATGCGGCAGTCAACCCGGGCAACTCCGGCGGGCCGCTGTTCAATACCGATGGCGAAGTCATCGGCATCAACTCGCAGATCTACAGCCGCTCTGGCGGCTATATGGGGCTGTCGTTCGCCATTCCGATCAAGGTGGCGATGCGCGCCGCCGGGCAGATACAGAAAACCGGCCACGCCTCGCACGGCTATCTTGGCGTGACCGTGCAGCCGGTGACGCCAGCCTTGGCGCAATCCTTCGGTCTCGACAAGGCGCGCGGGGCACTGGTGGCGGATGTAACGGCGGGCAGCCCGGCCGCCACGGCCGGCATCAAGGCCGGCGACGTGATTCTGGCCTTCAACGGGCGGGCGCTGGCCGATGCCGGCGACCTGCCGCCCCTGGTGGGCAATACCGAAGTCGGTGACAAGGTGTCCCTGACCGTGCTTCGGGACGGCAAGGAACGCACGGTATCGGCGACGGTCGGCGCGCTTTCGGATAGCGACGAGGCTGGCGGCCCGGCGTCCAAGCCGGCCGATCAGGCCCAGGGTGGCCGGCTGAAGCTGGCGGTCGCCGACCTCGACGCGGCGCAACGTGAGCAGCTCGATGTACCCAAAGGTGGCGTGCTGGTCATGGCGGTGGGCGACGGGCCGGCGGCGCGGGCGGGACTGACTCGCGGCGACGTGATCCTGCGCGTGGGCGACAGCGAGGTGAAGGACGTGGCGCACTTCAAGACCCTGGTTGGCAAGTTGCCGGCCGGACGGGCGGTGCCGCTGCTGATACAGCGACGCGGCAATCCGTTGTTCCTGGCGCTGACCGTGCCCAAGGAATAGCCATGGCGCGCTTACTGGTCGTTTCCTGCACACCCAAGGGACCGCTGTCGCGCACGCGCCGGCTGCTGGATGCCTGGCTCGCCAAACGGCGTACGGCGGATCCGGCACTGGCCGTGGACGAGGTCGATCTGGTCGATACCGAACTGCCGCTGGTCGACGGGCCGGTGGCCCTGGCCAAGGGCAGCGTGGCGGCCGGGTCGCAGCTGACGCCGACGCAGCAGCGGGCCTGGGAGGCCATCGTGCCGTGGGCAAGGGAGTTCCTGGCGGCCGACGAGGTGGTCATCGCCGCGCCGATGTGGAATTTCAGCCTGCCGTATCCGGTCAAGCACTACCTGGACGTGGTGGTGCAGCCGGGTTTGCTTTTTCGTTATACCGCGCAGGGGCCGCATGGCCTGTGCGGTGGCAAGCCGCTGACGCTGGTCACCACCCGCGGCAGCGCTTACGCCGATCTGCCGCAGGTAAATTTCCAGACCAGTTACCTGCGCTGGTTGTGCGAGTTCATCGACTGCCGCTACAGCGAAGTCGTTGCCGAGGGACTGGATGCCCGCGGTCCGGAAGCCGGCGAGAAGATCCTGACCGAGGTCATCGATCGGCTGCAGAGCCCACCGCAAGCTGTCGTCCGGTCGGGCGGGACTGGATCAGGCAATGCCTGAAGCCCTCGACATCCCGCAGGCGCCGCGCACGCGGCGCACGTCCCGGAGGTGTGCATGTTCAAGGATCGCGACCAAGCCGCCACTGAGCTGGCGGCGCGCCTGGCTCATCTGCGTGGCCAGCGCCCGCTGATTCTGGCGGTGCCGCGCGGGGCGGTGCCCATGGGCGTGATTCTGGCCACGGCTCTCGAAGGCGACCTGGACCTGATCCTGGTGCGCAAGCTGGGGGCACCCGGCAATCCCGAGTACGCCATCGGTGCGGTCGACGAGGCTGGGCATGTCTATGTCAACCCGGATGTTGCCGCTGACCTGGATGCGCAGTACCTGGCCGAGGAAACGGCCCGTCAGCAGGCCGTCATCAGGCGCCGGCGCGCGCAGTACGGCGCGCAGCAGGTCGATCCGGCCGGCCGGCTGGTGGTGGTGGTGGATGACGGCGTCGCCACCGGCGCCACGCTGATCGCCGCCCTGGATGCGCTGCGCGCCCGGCGCCCGGCGCGGCTGGTGGTGGCCGTCGGCGTGGCGCCGCCGGATGCACTGAGCCGATTGCGCGCCCATGCCGACCAGGTCGTGTGCCTGCTGACGCCGGTCGATTTCGGCGCCGTTGGCCAGTTCTATCGCGATTTCGGGCCGGTCAGCGATGCCGAGGTCACGGCCTTGCTGAGCGCCTGGCGCGATCGCCATTCCGCCGCCTAGCCGGTCTGAAGAACGCCCGCCGGGCGTCGTAGCGCCGGCCTCTGGCCGTTCCGGCCGAATGTTTTTTTACGCAGCGCTTCATTTTTTTCCGCGCCCGCCGATGTAGTCATCGTGCCCTGCACTGATGCGGGTGGTCGTTGCGCGCAGCAACGGCTGCCAGCCGCACCGGGCGATTACGGGAAATGAGCATCGACCCGATGAATGAAGCCGCGGCCCGGATATTGATCGTCGACGACCAGCCGGACAACCTCCTGATCCTGGAGGACCTGCTTGGCCGGCACTACACGGTGCATGCCGCCTGTGACGGGGAGGAGGCGCTGACACGTCTTGCGGATGGCGATCGGCCGGACCTGATGCTGCTGGACGTCGTCATGCCGGGCATGGACGGCTTTGAGGTGTGCCGGCGGGTCAAGGCATCGCCCGGCTTGCGCGACATGCCGGTGCTGCTGCTCACCAGCCTGGACAGCGCGGCCGACGAGGAATACGGCCTGTCGCTGGGGGCGGACGATTTCATCCACAAGCCCTACTCGCCGCCGGTCGTGCTGGCGCGGGTCAACAACCACCTGAAGCTGGCCCGCGCCAGCCGCCAGCTGCGGGATCGCAACGAGGACCTGGAGCGGCTGGTGGCCGAGCGCACGCGCGAGATCCTGCGTCAGTCCGAGCAGCTGATACGCAGCAAGCAGGAAGTCATCGCCTCGCAGGGGGCGACCATCACCGCCCTGTGCTCGCTGACCGAAGTGCGCGACAACGAGACCGGTGGCCACATTCGCCGAACCCAGCATTACGTGCGGGTCCTGGCCGAGCGCTTGCGGGACCACCCGCGCTTTCGCCATGAACTGAACGACGAGACCATCGACATGATGTTCAGGTCGGCGCCCCTGCACGACGTCGGCAAGGTGGCCATTCCGGACGCAATCCTGCTCAAGCAGGGCAAGCTGACGCCGGCCGAATGGGAAATCATGAAGCGGCACCCCACCCATGGCCGGGATGCGATTGCCCAGGCCGAACTCGAGTTGGGCGATCAGGGTGGCTCATTCTTGCGCTTCGCGCGCGAAATCGCGCACTGCCATCACGAGAAGTGGGACGGTTCCGGTTATCCGCAGGGCCTGGCCGGCGATGACATTCCCATCTCCGCACGCCTGATGGCGGCGGCCGATGTCTACGATGCCCTCATGTCGCGCCGTACCTACAAGGAGGCCTATTCCCACGAGCGTGCGATGGAGATGATTCAGGCCGAGCGCGGTCGGCACTTCGATCCCGATGTGGTGGATGCCCTGCAGGGTCTGGCCGAAACCTGCCGCGACATCGCCCGGCGGTATCGCGATGGCAATGATCCGCAGTAGGCCGTTCAGGCAGCGGCGACGCACTCGCAGCAGGCTGGTGTGATGCCATGAGCGCGATCCGCCTTGCGAGTCTGCGATCCCGCCTGTTGCTGGGGGCGGTGCTGGTGTTGCTGCCGGTACTGGCACTGATGGTGTCGGTGGCCTGGATGCAGTACGTCGCGGCCAGGCAGTCGGTACGCAGCAACGCCCAGAACCTTGCTCGTGAACTGGTAAACCAGCAGGGACGCCAGATCGAGGCAGCGCGCCGCCTGCTGGAAGGGTTGCTGCGCGTGCCGGTGTTGCGCGACGGCGATCCGGCGGCGTGCAGCGCGCTGCTGGCGCAGATTCGCGGCGAGGCGGCATCGCCCTACCAGAATTTCACCGTGATCCGGCCCAGCGGGGCGCTGCGCTGCAGCGCGGTACCGCTGCCCGAGTCATTCGACGCGACGCGGCTGCCGGGTTTCTCGCAGACCCTCAAGACGGCGGCCTTTCACGTTGGTGGCTACGCCTTCGGTCAGCCTGGCGGCCGACCCAACCTGTCGCTGCTGGCGCCGGCGCTGGACCGGGGCGGCAATGTGGCACTGCTGATTCACGTTGCGCTTGATCTGGACTGGCTCGCCAAAGGCCCGGTCGAGGAGCGCTTGCCAGCCGGCTCGGTCGTCAGTCTGATCGAGCGCACGGGAAAGGTGATGCTGAGCCGTCCGGATCCGGGCAACTGGATCGGTCGGCCGCTGGCGGGCGACGCGCTGGCCAGGGTCCAGGCCGTGCGCAGCGACAGTGTGTTCGAGGCGCCGGGGCCCGGTGGCGGTCACTATATTCAGGCAGTGGTGCCGCTGGCATGGGACGGCGAGCCGGCAGCTTGGCTGCAGGTGGCCATCCCGGTCGGCGCGGCGTATGCGCCGCTGCACAAACTGTTGGCTGCCAATGTGGCCACTTTGGCGTTGGTGCTGCTGCTGGTCGGGGCCGCCTGGCTGGGGCTGAGTCGTCATGTGCTCGTGCCGTTGCGGGAACTGGGCGGCGTGGTGCAACAGATCGCCGCCGGCGAGCGCGGCTTGCGCGCGACGCCACGCCGCGATGATGAGATCGGCCGCCTGGCATGGGGCTTCAACCACATGCTGGACGGCCTGGTCACCTCCCAGAAGGCGCTGATCGAGAGCGAACGGCGCTGGGTTCTGGCGCTGGAAGGCGCCGGGCTGGGCGTGTGGGACTGGAATGCACAGACCAACAAGGTTTTTTTCTCGCGCCACTGGAAGCAGATGCTGGGCTACTCCGAGCGCGAGGTCGGCAACACCCTGCAGGAATGGTCCGATCGCATTCACCCGGACGATCTGGCGCGCTGCCAGTCCGACCGTGAGCGTCATTTTCGGGGCGAAACGGCCGTCTATAGCAACGAACATCGGGTGCGCGCCCGGGACGGTTCGTGGCGCTGGATACTGGATCAGGGCTCGGTTTTCGAGCGCAGCCCGGACGGCGAGCCGCTGCGGGTGGTGGGCACCTATACCGACGTCACCGAACGCAAACGGGCCGAGCAGTCCCTGCTGGAGAAGCAAAGCGCCCTGTCGGAAGCGCAGCGGATCGCCCATATCGGCAGCTGGTCCTGGCACCTGGCCAGTGGGGCGGTGAGCTGCAGTGAGGAGACCTACCGGCTGTGCGCCATCGCCCCGGATGATCCGGTTCGTGACCGGCAGGCCTTTCTGGACCGGGTGCACCCGCACGACCGGGACCGGGTGAGTGTCTGGGCAGACGCATGCATCGCCGGGCGATCCACTGCGGACCAAGAGTTTCGAGTCGCGCTGCCGGATGGCCAGATGCGGGTACTGAACGGGCGGGCGTACCTGCAGCGTGATGCCCTGGGTCGGCCGCTGGCGCTGGTCGGTACCGTGCAGGACATTACCGAGCGCAAGACCCTCGAGCAGGAGCTGGACCAGCATCGCCATCACCTGGAAGCATTGGTGCAAAGCCGCACGGCGGAACTGGAGGCCGCCCGCGCCGAGGCGGAGCGCCTGGCGCGGGTGAAAAGCGAGTTCCTGGCCAACATGAGCCACGAGATCCGCACGCCGCTCAACGCCGTGCTGGGTCTGGCGCAGGTCGGCGCGCGTGACAGCGCCGGGCGGGCGGCCTACGCAACCTTTGCCCGCATCCGCGAAGCCGGTGAACACCTGCTGGGCGTCATCAACGACGTGCTCGATTTCTCCAGGCTCGAAGCCGGGGGGGTCCTGGTGGACTCACAACCGCTGGCGCTGACCGCCGTGCTCGACAACGTGCACAGCCTGGTCAGCGAGCGGGCCGAGTCCAAGGGACTGAGGTTCGCCGTCGAGGCGGCACCGGGTCTGCCGCAGTGGATGGCTGGCGACGAGCAGCGGCTGCGCCAGATACTGGTCAACCTGCTGGCCAATGCGGTCAAGTTCACGGATCGCGGTGAGGTCCGGCTGCACGTCACGCGGCGCGGCGATGACACCTTCTTTGCCGTCAGCGACACCGGCATTGGCATGACCGACGAGCAGATCGGGCGCCTGTTTCGTTCCTTCGAGCAGGCCGACAACTCGACCACCCGTCGCTATGGTGGCAGTGGCCTGGGGCTGGCGATCAGCCAGAAGCTGGCCAACCAGATGGGCGGCGAAATCGTGGTGACCAGCGCCTCGGGTGCCGGCAGCACCTTCACCCTGCGCCTGCCCTTGCCGGCGACCGAAGCGCCCCTTCCCAAGGCGCCGCCTTCCGGCGCGGCCTCGGATCGACGGCTCGAAGGGCTGCGTCTGCTGGCCGCCGAAGATGTGGATGTCAACCGGCTGGTGTTGGAGTACGTCCTCAACAGCGAGGGGGCACAGGTACTGTTCGCCGAAAACGGGCAGCAGGCGATCGAGCGCTTGCAGGAATCCGGCGTGGGCGCCTTCGACGCCGTCCTGATGGACGTGCAGATGCCGGTCATGGACGGCTATCAGGCCACCCAGCGCATTCGTCAGATCGCGCCCGCCTTGCCGGTCATCGGGCTCACGGCACACGCCCTGGGCGAGGAGCGCGACCGCTGTCTGGCGGCCGGCATGGTGGAGCATGTCACCAAGCCGATCGACGCCGACGTGCTGGTGGCGGCCATCCGCCGCCACGCCGGCATGCCGGCGGCCGACGTCGCGCCGTATCAGCTGATCGCGAGCGGCGCCGTGATCGACTGGCCGGGGCTGCTGATGCGCTACAGCGGCCGGCAGGATTTCGTGGCCAAGCTGGCGGCTAGCGCGCTGGCCAGCCATCGCGACACGCCGGACCGCTTGCGCGGCGCGGCGCAGGCTGGGGACTTTGCGGACCTGGCCTTTCGCGCCCACGCGCTGAAAGGCATGTCCGGAAACCTGCTGGCACATGGTGTGCAGAACCTCGCCCGACAGGTCGAGGCCGATGCGCGCGCCAAGGCACCACAGGCTCTGGATGCGGCCATCGAGCTGGCGGTTCAGGTCGAGGCCCTGCTGGCCGCCCTGTCGGCGCGCCTCGGCGAAGCGGCGTCAGTGCCCGAGCCGTCTGCGGCGCAGGGATAAGGCGGACTGTGCTGCCGGGCCATTGCGACTGAAGCCGCTCACTCGAGCGCGGATGGCCTTACCCGATTGATGTGCCGACTACGCGGTCGGCCGGCAGGGCGCCCACCTACGGCGCATCCGGCACATCAACCCGACAGGCGAGTTCTCCCAGGATTTCCGAGGTGTGTTCGCCCAGCATCGGCGGCGGCCGGCGCACGGCGCCCGGTGTGCCCGCCAGGTGCAGCGGAATGCCGGGCACTTCGAGGCGGCCGTGAGCGGTGTGCTCGACCGGCACGAACATGCCGTTGTGGCGCAGTTGCGGGTCGGCGGTGGCGGCCGGGTAATCATTGACCGGTGCGGCCACCACATCCGCGTGCTCCAGGCGGGCCATCAGTTCGGCGCGTGGATAGCGCGCGCAGCAGGCGGCGATTTCGGCGTCCAGGGCGTCACGGTGTTCCAGGCGCAAGGCGGGGCTGGCGAAGCGCGGGTCCTCGAGCAACTGCGGCGCGTCAAGGGCCCGGCACAGGTTGCGGTAGAACTTGTCGTTGAAGGCCGCCAGGTGGACCTCGCCGCCGTCCGCGCAGCGGTAGCTGTTGTAGGGCGCATAGAACGGGCTGCGGTTGCCGACCCGCGGCGGTGGACTGCCGGTCAGCAGGTACTCGCCCAGTTGCACGCCCTGCAGGTGCACCACGCCGTCGATCAGCGCCACCTCGGCCGCCTGACCCTGGCCGTCGCGGGCGCGCGCCCACAGGGCCAGCATGGCCGCGTACGAGACCAGCGTGGCAGCGGTCACGTCGGCGACCGCGGCGCCGGCCTTGAGCGCCGGACCGCCCGGCTCGCCGGTGCCGGCCATCAGGCCGCCCAGTGCCTGGGCGGATGGGTCAATGCCTGGCCGCCCGGCGTAGGGGCCGCTCTCGCCGTAGGTGCTGACGGTGATCAGGATGATGTCCGGCCGGATGGCGGCCAGCGCGGCGTAATCCAGGCCCAGCCGCTCGCGGGCCGGGCTGCGCTGGTTGTGGATCACGATGTCGGTCTGCTGCACCAGCCGGCGCAGCACCTCCCGGCCGGGTGGCTCGGTCAGGTCCAGCACCATGCCGCGCTTGTTGCGGTTCACGCCGACGTAGAGCCCGGTGTCGTCGCCGCGGCGTGGGCCGACCCGGCGGCCTTCCTCGCCGCCGGGTGGCTCGATCTTGATGACGTCGGCGCCCATGTCGCCCAGCAGTGTGGCGCCCAGCGGGGCCGCCACCATGCTGCCCAGTTCCAGGACGCGGATGCCGGTCAGCGGCATGAGCAGGCCGCCGCTGGCTTAGCGCGGCACGACCTGAATGGCGTCTTCCGGGCAGGCCGCCACGCAGCGCAGGCAGTTGCGGCAGTCTTGCTCGTTATCGGCGAAAGCCTGGCGGCGGCCGTGGGCGCGGACCTTCAGGCGCGGCAGAAAGCCTTTCACGTGGGTGTTGAATTCATCGTCCGTGAGGCGGCGGATGCCGAACACACCCTCCGGGCACACCTGCGCGCATTTTTCCTTGCCCTCGCAACGGTTGCGGTCGATCAGTACCTTCCACTTGCCGGCGATTTCCTCGCACTGGTCGAGCGCGCTGCTTAGGGTCATGTTCGGTCTCCCGTGGGGTTGTCGAAATTCAGGCCCGGCCCAGGCGCGCCAGTGTCGCCTGCGCCTCGTTCACGATGTTGCGCACGATCTGGCCGGCTGGCAGCACCTCGCGGATCATGCCGGACACCTGGCCGGCCGGCAGGCCGCCGTCGTCCACGGCGCCCTCGTAACGGGCGCGCCGCGCAGCGTCGCGCCCGACCGCGATGTGCTGGGCCGGGAAGGGCAGGATGTCCAGCGGGCGGGCGTCCCAGTGCTCGGTGAATGCGTTTTTGACCAGCCGGCAAGGCTTGCCGCTGTGGGCGCGGGTGACGACCGTGCCTTCCTCGTCGATGGCGACGATTTTCTGTTTGTAGGCCTCGTGCGCGTGGGCCTCGGCGGCGGCGACGAAGCGCGTGCCCAGCCACACTCCGCAAGCGCCCAGCGCCAGCGCCGCCACCAAACCGCGCCCGTCGCCGATGCCACCGGCCGCCAGTACCGGCACGTCGACCGCGTCCACCACCTGCGGCAGCAGAGTGAAGGTGCCGATGCGCCCGGTGTGGCCGCCGGCCTCGTGGCCCTGCGCGATCAGCATGTCCACGCCCGCGGCGGCCAGGCGCGTGGCCTGGCGCACGTTGCCGATCACGGACATGACCGTCATGCCCCGCGCGTGGGCGGCGTCCAGCACGCCGGCCGGCGAACCCAGGCCCGAGATCAGCACCGGCACGCGCGCTTCCAGCACCACGTCGATCTGGCGCTGCACCTCGGCCGAATACTCGACTACCGCGTCGCTGCGCTCGCTCTTGACCTGCCCGAACAGGATGTCGACGCCGAACGGGCGGTCCGTGAGCGCGCGCACCTTGGCGATCTCGGCTTCCAACTCGTGCGCAGAAAGCCCCTCCGCACCGAGCACACCCAATCCTCCCGCGGCCGACACCGCAGCGGCCAGCTCGCCACGGGCAATGAAACCCATGCCGGCCTGACAGATCGGGTAGGCGATGTCCAGGCGCTCGGTGAGCGCCGTCGACAGCGGGTTGGTTTGGTTCATGGTTCGGGCGGTTTGGTGAAATTCCGCCAAAGCATAACGGCCGTTCGGGTTGCCGCGCACCTTGGGGTCGCGTGGCGGCAGTGCCTAGGGAGCTGTTGTTTCTACGCGGCGTCACCCGACGAAGGGCCACGGCCCGATTTTCTAAGCCTTTTCGCGCGAGGGGACGCCGTCGACCTCAGCGTGCAGTTTTAGCCCGAGTGCGCCGATGACTTTCAGAATGGTGTCGAAGCTCGGGCTCCGCTCGCCGGAAAGCGCCTTGTAAAGACTTTCGCGGGATAAGCCGGCATCCCGGGCCACCTGCGCCATCCCCTTGGCACGCGCGATATCGCCGAGGGCTTTGGCAATGAAAGCGGCATCCCCGTCGGCTTCTTCGAGGCAGGCTTCCAGGTAAGCGGCCATTTCCTCGGGAGTTCTGAGGTGCTCGGCGACGTCGTAGTGAGTAGTTACGGTTGTGCTCATTGTCAGTGCTCCGAAAGGTTATGGGCCAGGCGTAAGGCGGTCTTGATGTCTCTGGCCTGGGTACTCTTGTCCCCACCGGCCAGCAAAATGACCAGCTCCGGGCCTCGCTGCTTGAAATACACCCGGTAACCGGGGCCGTAGTTGATTCGCAACTCTGAGACACCTTCGCCAACCGGCTCGACATCGCCGGGATTTCCAGCAGAGAGCCTTTCGATCCTTGCCTGGATTCGTGCTCTGGCGCGCAGGTCGCGCAGCGCGTCCAGCCACTGCGCAAAAAGATCGGTTTTTCGAATTTCGATCATGGCGCCAATGTAGCCGCGAGGCTACAAGAGGTCAACGCGGTGCGCACCGTTTCGAGGGACCGTGCGGCACGACGTGGGTCGTGGCGTCCTGCTCCGGTATCGATGGCCAGCCACATGGTTGGTTTACGATGCGGCGCCTTCGTCGGGCAGTCAGGAAATCCATCGCCCGGCGTCGCCGGGCTTTCCTACCGGGACAGGAGGCTGTGAGCGGCTCAGCCGCCCAGGCTTTCCAGCTCCGTCTGCTGCTCCAGCCACTCGGCTTCGAGCTGTTTGAGCTCCTTGACCTGCGTCGCCTGTTCGAACAGGCGTGCCTTGAGGGTGTCCTTCTGATCGTCGGCGTAGAGCGCCGGGTCGCTGAGCAGGGTTTGCAGCTCGGCGGCGCGGGCGGTGTGGCGCTGAATCTGGGTTTCCAGGCGCCGGATGCGCGCTTCGATGGGCTTTCGCTGGTCGGACAGGTGTTGGCGGGCGGCGGCGCTGTGGCGCTTGTGTTCCTTGCGATCGGCGGGCGCGGGCGCCGCGGCGGTGTCCGTGCGCTTGCCAAGTTTGGTCTTGAACAGCCAGTCGCGGTAGTCGTCCAGATCGCCGTCGAAGGGTTTGAGGCTGCCGTCGGCGACGATCATGAATTCTTCGGTCGTGGCGCGCAGCAGGTGCCGGTCGTGCGACACCAGCACCAGTGTGCCTTCGAACTGCGCCAGGGCGACGGTGAGCGCCTCGCGGGTTTCAAGGTCCAGGTGATTCGTCGGTTCGTCCAGCACCAGCAGGTTGGGGCGTTGCCAGACGATCAGCGCCAGCACCAGGCGCGCCTTCTCGCCGCCGGAGAAGGTGTCGACCTTGGTCGTGGCCATCTCGCCGATGAAGTTGAAGCCGCCCAGGAAACTGCGCAGTTGCTGTTCGCGCACGTTGGGCGCCAGCCTGGCCAAATGCCACAGCGGCGTCTGGTCCAGGCGCAGCATTTCGATCTGATGCTGGGCGAAGTAGCCGATCGACAGGCCCTTGTTCAGGTTGACGCTGCCGGCCAGCGGCGGCAGTTCGCCGACCAGGGTCTTGATCAGCGTGGACTTGCCGGCGCCGTTGACGCCCAAAAGGCCAATGCGCTGCTCGGCCTGCAGGATCAGGTTCAGCCGCGACAGGATGACCTTCGCCTGGCCGCCCGGCTGCTCGGACGGATAGCCGGCGACGGCGTCTTCCAGTACCAGCAGCGGATTGGGGGCGCGTTCCGGTTCGCGAAACTCGAAGCTGAAGGCGGCGGTGGCGTGGATCGGCGCCAGTTCCTCCATCTTGGCCAGCATCTTCATGCGCGACTGCGCCTGGCGGGCCTTGCTGGCCTTGGCCTTGAAGCGGTCGATGAAGGACTTCAGGTGCGCCCGCTCGCGCGACTGCTTTTCGAACGCCGCCTGCCCGACGGAGAGGTTGATGGCGCGCTGCTTCTCGAAGGCCGAGTAGTTGCCGCCGTAGCGTTTGAGCTTGGTTTCGAACAGGTGCGCGATGACGTTGGTCACGCCGTCCAGAAAATCGCGGTCGTGCGAGATCACGATCAGCGTGCCGGGATAGCGCTTGAGCCAGTCTTCCAGCCACAGGATGGCGTCGAGGTCCAGATGGTTGGTCGGCTCGTCCAGCAGCAGCAGGTCGGACGGGCTCATCAGGGCCTGCGCCAGGTTGAGGCGCATGCGCCAGCCGCCGGAGAAGCTGGCGACCGGGTCCATCATCTGCGACTGCGCGAAACCCAGACCCGCCAGCAGGATTTCCGCCCGCGAGCGCACGGTGTAGGCGTCGGCATCGGCCAGCGCGGCGTGCAGGTAGCCGATGCGCTCGCCGTCGTGGGCGGCTTCGGCGGCGGCCAGTTGGGCCTCCAGATCGCGCAGCACGCCGTCGCCGTCGATGACGTACTCCAGTGCCGGCCGGTCCAGGGCCGGGGTTTCCTGGGCCACGTGCGAGATGCGCCAGGTGGCGGGGAAATCGACCGCGCCGCCGTCGGCCGTGAGTTCCCCGCGCAGCAGCGCGAACAGGCTGGATTTGCCCGAGCCGTTGGCGCCGATCAGGCCGACTTTCTCGCCGGGGTTGAGTGTGAGGTCGGCGCCGTCCAGCAGAGGCTTGGTGCCGCGTGTGAGGGAGAGTTTTTGCAGGCGGATCATGGGCGCGATTATCGCCGATTGCCGCCAACAGCCGTCGTGGGCGGTCTGCCATCGGCGGCCGCGCTGTGCTCAGGCCATGTTTGCGGCCACCGGGTCCAGCAGGCCGTGCGGCTGTTCGCCGCGCAGGTAGCGGGCGATGTTGTCGCAGGCGCGCTCGGCCGACACCTTGCCGCCACCCGGGGCGCGCGGCGAGTTGTGCGGCGAGCCGATCACGTTGGGCAGGTCCAGAAACGGGTAGTCCATGCGGAACTCGCCATGGCGGAACGGCTCCACCCACCAGGCGTCGATGCCGGCACTGGCCTGCGGGTTGGCGACCAGGAATTCGTACAGGGCGCGCTGATCGATGATCTCGCCGCGGGCGACGTTGATAAGCATGGCGTCCGGCTTGAGCCACCCCAGCTCCCGCGCGCCGATCAGGCCGACCGTGCCGGGCGTCAGCGGCAGGCAGATCACCACCAGATCGGCCGCGCGCAGCACGGTTTCGAGCTGGTCGAGCGTGCCGACGAAATCGGCCGGGTGGTCGCTGCGTCCGCTGCGGTTGACGGCGTGGATGCGCATGTCCAGCAGCCGCAGCAGGTCGGCCGTGGCCTGGCCGATGCCGCCAAAGCCGAGGATGGCCGCGGTTTTGCCCCGCAGGGTGCCGGTTTCGCTCAGTTGGTCGAACACGCCCTGCTGCATGCGACGGTGGTTGTAGAGCAGCTTCTTGGACAGCGCGAGCGCCATGGCCAGGATGTGTTCGGCCATCGGTTCGGAGAAGCCACCGGCGTTGCTGGCGAGCTGCGCGGACTTTGGAAACTTCGACAAATCAATGTGATCCACGCCAGCGCTCATGAATTGCACAAAGCGCCAGGCCGGATCGTTCGGCCAGTCGTCGCCGATTTCCAATTGCGGTCGCAGGCAGAACAGGACATCGGCCGCGGCCAATGCCGACTGGCGCTGCGCCGCCGGCACATCGCCCAGGAAGCGGATCTGCGCCAGGCTGCCGAGGCGGGCTTCGACCAGCGGTCGCAACTCGTCACCGATGGTCACCATCAGGGTCGGTTGGGTCATGGTGGCTACTCCTCAGATGGATACGGGCTCGTCGTAGGGTTCGGCCAAGGCGGTTACGGCCTGCTCGGCACTCAGGAATACCCGCCCCGGGGCGAGTGTATCGAGCAGGCCGCTGCTCTTGAGGCGGTCCAGCACCGGCCCCTTGAACTCGGCCAGATGCGTGCACACGCCCGCTTCGCGCAGTGCCGGCAGCAGCGTTTCGAGCATGGCCCGGCCGGTGCTGTCCACGTGGTTGATGCCGCTGCCGATCAGGACCAGCTCGGTGACGAGTGGGCTGGCGGCGATCTGGTTGAGGATAACTTCCTCGACCCGGCTGGCGTTGGCGAAATACAGGCTCTCATCTACGCGCAACAGCAGCAGGTTAGGCCAGGTTTCGACGTGGTAGCGGTTGACGTTGCGAAAGTGCTCGCTGCCGGGCACACGCCCGACCACCGCGATGTGCGGCCGTCCGGTGCGCCATACGTACATGGCCACACCGAGCAGCGCGCCCAGCAGCAGGCCGCGTTCCACGCCCAGAAACAGCACCGCCACGAAAGTGACGCCAAAGCTCAGGCCGTCGCTGCGGCTGTAGGCCCAGGTACAGCGAAAGCCGTGCAGGTCGATCAGCGGCGCGACAGCCATCACGATCAGGGCAGCCAGCGCCGCCCTGGGCAGGTGATGAAACAGCCCGCTCAGCCATAGCGCGATGCAGCCCACGAGCAGGGCGCTGACCACGCCCGCGAGCGGGGTGCGGGCACCGGCCGAGAAATTCAGCGCCGAGCGACTGAAGCTGGCCGCCACCGGCAGCGCGCCGCCGATTGCCGACGCGGCATTCGCGGCGCCCAGCGCGTACAGCTCCTGGTCAGTGTCGACGCGCTCGCGCCGCCGGCTGGCCAGGCCCTGCGCGATGGACACGCTGCTCACGTAGCTGATGAGCGCGATCAACATGCCGGGCGCCAGCAGTTCCAGCCAGGTCGAGGCGCGCAGGAAAGCAAACGACGGCGCCGGCAGGCCAACCGGAATCACGCCGACCACGGCCACGCCGCGCATCGCAAGATCGCCCGAAGTGGCCACGATCGAGGCGACCGCCAGCACGACCAGCGGCGTCAGCCGGGTCAGCAGATCAGCCTGCAGCGACGACAGCGGCAAGCGCCCGAGCAAGCCCCGCAGCGGCCGGCCACCGAGTATCAGCAGCCCGAGGCTGGCCATGGCCAATGTCAGCGTCGGCCAATCGACCATCGGCAGGGCGCGCCAGACGGCCGGCAGCACCTCGTGCAGCAGCGGTCCGTTACCGGCAGACAGGCCAAGCAGCGCCGGCAACTGGGTGAGCACGATCAGCAGCGCGGCGCCGCTGGTGAAGCCGTCCAGCACCGGTCGACTCAGGAAGCTCATGAACGCCCCGGCGCGCAGCGCGCCCAGGCCGAGCAGCGTGAGCGCGCTGATGGCGGCCAGCACCTGCGCGTTCACGATTTGCTCGGCCGGGTCGCCGTGGCCAACGACGGCGAGCGCGCTGGCCACCATCAGCGCGTTGACCGCCACCGGTCCCACGCCGAGATAGGGACTGGTGCCAAACAGCGCGTAGGCGAGCGAGGGCAGCACGCTGGCATAAAGACCGACCTGCGGCGGCAGGCCGGCGACGACGGCATAGGCCATGGCCTGTGGCACCAGCAGTACGGCGGTGATGATGCCGGCAAGCAGGTCGGCGCCGGCGTCCGTGCGGCGGTAGGTGCGCAGCCAGCGCAGCAGGGGCAGGGCAGTAGTCACGCTGGGCATGGCGCCATTATCGGCACGATGCCCAGCGTTGTCTGGCAGGCGGAGGTCCCGCCTTCCAGACGAGCGCGGGGTGTCAGTAGACGGCTTCCTGCCGGTAGCGCGCCGGCAGATTTTCCGGCCGGCCGTGCGGCAGCGCGGCGCCGGTATCCCAGAAGGCTTCCACGCGCGGGTGCATCAGCTTGCGCCACAGGGGCGGAATCATGGCCACCCAGATCATGGTGAGATAGCCGTACGGCAGGCGCGGCGCCTCGTGCATCACGCGCAGGATCTGGTAGGGCCGCCCGACGTTGGCATGGTGATCGGAATGACGGTCGATCTGGCAGAAGAACAGGCTGCTGACCAGGAAGCTGTCGTCCCAGGCGTGCGCGGCACGGATGGTTTCCCAGCTGCCGTCCGGCAGGCGCCGCCGCGCCAGGCCGTAGTGCTCCAGGTAATCGGCCACCGCCAGCAGGCCGCGCGCAAACAGGAAATGCGCCAGGAACAGCGGCACCGCCAGCCAGCCGAACAGTCCGATCATGGTGGCCAGCCAGGCCAGCGGCAGAACCGTCATCCACAGCATGCCGTTGTGCAGCGACCAGGGCGATTTGCCCAGGCGGCGCAGGCGCGTGGCTTCGATCTCCCAGCCCATCAGGGTTTTGTAGATCACGCTGCGCACGACAAACGCGCCAATCCTGTCGCCGTACTTGGCCGAGCCAGGGTCTTCGGGCGTGGCCACCCGATTGTGGTGGCCGTAGTTGTGGTAGATGGCGAAATCGCACATGTTGATGGGCGTGAACAGCAGGATGCCCATCAGGCGGTCGAAGCGCTGGCCGTGGTGGGCCAGCTCATGCGCCGCGGTGGCGCCAAAGCCGACCGCAATGGCCGACGACAGCAGCACGCCGGCCTGCTCGAGGCCGGTCAGGTCACCCCGCGTGAACAGCCAGTAACAGAACACCGCCACCGCCCATTGCAGCGGCACCAGCAACCACAGCATGGCGCGATAGTAGAGGCTTTTTTCGAGCGCGGCTTCGTCTTCTGCCCGGTGATTGACGTTGTCCGGCCCGACGAACGGATCGATCAGCGACACCGCCACGAACACCATCACCGTCAACCAGTGCCAGACGCCACCACCCAGCGCCCAGCCGATCACCGGCAGCGCCAGCAGACCGATCAGCGGCCAGGTGGTGACGCGCGCGACCACACTCAGCGGCATCGCGCCGGGTTTCAGGACACCTTCCATGGTTATCTCCGCAAGTTCGAACGCTCACCGGCATCCGCCGGCAGGGGCATGGTAATCGTTTCGACGTCCCTGACAATCGTTCGGGAGGCGGCGCCGTTCAGCGCGCGTTGCGCTGTGTCAATACGCCCATGAGCTGCGGGTCGGCAAGTGCGCGGCTCAAGGCATTCGACAGCGTTTCGTTGACCAGGCGCTGACTCAGGGCCCGGGAGGGCAGGAAGGCGACTTCCTGTTCCTGGTGCGCGCGGTAGGTGGTGGCGAAGGTGTTGCCGCCAGCGGCCGCGGTGGCGCGGACGTCGGCGTCCACGAACACGGTCTTTTTCATCACGGCGGTCGACAGGTCGTAATTGATGTTCAGCAGTTCCAGCGTCAGGGTATTGCCGAGCGGGCTGGCGGACGGCTCGACGGCAAAGCCGAGCTGCTCCAGGGCGCGGGTGGCTTCCTGGTACACCACGTCGACCACGTTCACGGCCGGATCAATGCCGGTCACGCTGCCGCTGCGTTGCGCCTCGGTGAGCTGACGGCGGTCGATGACGGTCACCGCCACCGGTGTGCCCTGACCAAGGTTACGGGCCGTGACGTCTATGGCCGGTTTCAGGTCCAGGCGTTGGGGTGCCGTGCTGCAGGCAGCAAGCAGGCTGGTCAGGGCGACGACGGCGAGGTACAGGCGGGGCATGAGAATCGATCCAAGAGGCGGGGAGTGGCCGCATATTGTGCCGTCCCGACCGTCTTTCCCGCAGCGCGGGGGCGCGCTCACAAAAACCAGCGGCTATAGGGCGGAGCCATCGGAGAACTGTGGGAGCCCGGCTGTGCCGGGCGATCATCGCGCAGCAGAGCTGCGCTCCTACCAAGTTTTTGCCGCCGAGAAATCCGCGATGGATCAATTCATCGATTTCCTAGAACCGTTCCAGCGACGGTCGCAGGTCCAGTTCCTGTGTCCACGCGGTCGCGTCCTGGCAATGCAGCTGCCAGTAGGTTTCGGCGATGGCGTCGGGCGCCAGCAGCGTGTGCGCCGACCGGTCCGGGTCACGTTCGCGCAGGCGCGGGGTGTCGATCTGGCCATCGATCACGACGTGTGCCACGTGCACGCCCTGCGGGCCGTACTCGCGCGCCATGGACTGGGCCAGCGCGCGCAGACCGAATTTGGGTACCGCCAGCGCGGCAAATCCCTTGCCGCCGCGCAGTGCAGCCGTGGCACCGGTCAGCAGCACGGTGCCACGGCCGGCGTCGGCCATGGCCGGCAGCAGGGCCCGCGCGAACAGGAAGGCGCCCATGCACCCGGTTTTCCAGGCAGCCTCGAACTGCTCGGGCGTGATGTCGGCAATGCCACCGGGCAGGTAACTGCCGGCGTTGTAGATCAGTACGGATGGCTCGCCAAGGTCGCGCAGGGTGGCGGCGCAGACCTCGCCCACCGCGGCCGGGTCGGTGGCATCCGCGGCGTAGGTTTTCAGGCGCGGCCCGAGCGAGTCCAGTTGCGCGGCCAGTTCTGCCAGCACCGCTTGGCGGCGCGCGACCATGGCCACGGCGTAGCCTTCGCGTCCGAAGCGGCGGGCCAGTGACAGGCCCAGCCCTGGGCCGGCGCCGACGATCAATGCAGTGGGCCATGTGCTCATGCCTTATCTCCGGCGGCGGCTTCCAGAAGCGAGCGTGACAGCGACTTTTGCCCGCCATGATAGGCGTAGCCAGGGCGGCCGTCAGGTTGATTTCGGGGGGCGATTCTGAAATGATCCGGCACTTCCTACGGACTCGGATTCGGGAACTGGAGGGTTACGTGCCGCCGGGCTATCGACCGACCGTTCAGTCATTTTGATGTGTTCCACCCCGTAAGCACCCGCACAAAGGAGCGTGCCATGCTCGAATTCGACCGCAAAGACGCCAAGGCCTGGGCCTTGAAGAAATTGACCGGTTTCTATCAGTGCCCGATCAGCCCCGTCAAAGACGGCAAGATGGACGAGGAGGCGCTGCGCTACAACGTCGAGAAGTTCATCGATGTCGGCATCGATGGCCTGGTGATCGGCGGCTTCATCTCCGAGTGCTGGAGCCTGACCCTGTCGGACTGGTACCGCTATCACGAGGTGGTGGCCGACGTCGCCAAGGGCCGCCTGCCGCTGTGGACCATCATCCTGGACCCGTCGGTGCACCAGGCGATCGAGAAGATGAACTATGTCGAGAAGCTCGGCTTCGAAGGCGCCGAGGTCATCAACCCGGTGGTGCAGCTGCGCACCGACGATGAAATCTTCGACTGGTTCAAGTACCTGACCGATCACACCAACCTGGCCGTGTGCCTGTACCGCACGCCGGTATCGGGCAAGGTGCTGGGCTTTGACCTGATGCGCCGGCTGGCCGATCTGGACACCTGTGTGGCGGTCAAGCAGGGCAGCCTGAGCCGTGCCGAGACGCTCAAGCTGCGTCACGACCTGCGCAAGGATTTCATCGTATCGGACCCGACCGAGGCGGTGTTCCTGGAAGACCTGCGCGTGGGCGGGCAGGTCTGCTGGGGCGAGATTTCCTACCTCGCCTATGGCAAGAAGCGCACTCTCATCGACCAGTACCGCGCGCTGGCGGCGCAGGGCAAGTGGGAAGAGGCTCGCGCGGTCTCCGTGCAGCTGGACCCGGTGCGCGAGTTCCTGGGTGAAATCCTGCTGTGGGAAATCGTGCGCACGGCGACCTACGCCGGCGCGGTGGCCAGCGTCAAGGTGTGGTTCGAGGCGCTCGGCTTCAAGGCCGGCGGCATGATCCCGCCGGTGCGGCCGGTGTCGGACGAGCGGGCCGAGTACATCCGCGCCAAAGTCAAGGAACTGGGCCTGGTCTGAGCCGGCCCCCCATAATCAATTCTGGAGGAATGCAGTCATGCTGGATTACAGTCGCAAGGACGCCAAGGCCTGGGCCGTCGAAAAGATCAAGGGCTTCTACATGTGCCCGATCAGCCCGGTCGGCAACGATTTCCAGTTCGACTACCCCAAACTGCGCGAGAACATCGACAAGTTCGTCGACATGGGTGTCGAGGGTCTGGTGGTCGGCGGTTTCATCTCCGAGTGCTGGAACGTCACGCTCGGCGAGTGGCTGAAGTACCACCAGGTGGTGGCCGAGGCCGCCCGCGGCAAGATTCCGCTGTGGACCATCATCCTGGACCCGTCGGTGCACCAGGCGATCGAGAAGATGAACTACGTCGAGAAGCTCGGCTTCGAAGGCGCCGAGGTCATCAACCCGGTGGTGCAGCTGCGCACCGACGATGAAATCTTCGACTGGTTCAAGTACCTGACCGACCGCACGGACCTGGCCGTATGCCTGTACCGCACGCCGGTCTCCGGCAAGGTGCTGGGCTTTGACCTGATGCGCCGCCTGGCGGATCTGGACACCGTGGTGGCGGTCAAGCAGGGTCACCTGATCCGCGCCGAGACACTCAAGCTGCGTCACGACCTGCGCAAGGACTTCATCGTCTCCGACCCGCTGGAGTCGGTGTTCCTGGAAGACCTGCGCCTGGGCGGCCAGGTGGTGTGGGGCGAGCTGTCCTACATCCTGTACGGCAAGCTGCGTCCGCTGGTCAAGCAGTACCGCGCGCTGGCGGCGCAGGGCAAGTGGGAAGAAGCCCGCGCCGTGTCCGACAAGCTGAACCCGGTGCGCGAGTTCTACGCCGACGTGTTCCTGTGGACCGTCGTTCAGACTGCGACTTATGCCTCGGCGCTGGCCGGCATCAAGGTGTGGTTCGAGGAGATCGGCCTGAATGCCGGGCGCATCATGCCGCCGGTGCGCGAGGCTTCCGAAGAGTTCAAGGACAAGATTCGCAGCAAGCTGCGCGAACTGGGCGTGGTCTGAAAGCGCGCTCATTCGGTTCTGAAAAGCCCGGCGGCCGGTCAACGGTTGCCGGGCTTTTTTTATGTCCCGCCGCTGGGTGGCAGTTTCGCGCCGGTCAGTCCCGGCCCTGCGCATCGACCGGGCGATTCAGGCCGGCGGCGGCTCCTGCCACAGCCGCCGGCCGATCAGCAGCACGAACGGCCCCGCGCCGGCCAGCAGCAGCCAGTAATACGTGGCGCAGCGCCACGCAATCAGGCCGGCCGCCAGCGTGGCGGCCGGCAGCCACGGCGCCAGCAGCGCGCTGAACCCAAGTTCGACGCCACCGCTGCCGCCCGGCAGCAGGGTCGCCTGACCGGCGCCAAAGCTCAGCATCTGCGCCAGGAACAGGTATGACCACGGCACGTGCTGGCCAAGACCTCGCACGATCCAGAACAGGATGCTGTAGCGGATCAGCCAGTGGCACACGCACAGCAGATAGACCAGCCCCAGACGCCAGCGGGCAAGGCCCAGCAGCAGGCCCAGGCCATGCCGGAAGCGCAAGATCCAGCGCGCCAGTTGTCGCCGCCGGGAGACCGAAATGCGCAAATGGTGCAGCATGCGCCCGGCCCACAGCAGCACGCGCCGGTAATCGCGCACCATCATCCACAGCAGCACGCAGCCACCGATCAGCAGCGTCAGCAGCGTGCCGATCTGCCAGCCCAGGTGCGGCTCGCGCGGTCCGGCCAGCAACAGCGGTGCGATCACCAGCAGCGCGGCCAGAAAGAACGTCAGGTCGAGCACCTGGTCCAGCGCATACATGGCCGCCGCGTGGCTGCTGCTGATGCCGCGCTGGGCGACCAGGTAGACATAGGCCAGCGCGCCGCCGCTGCCGGCCGGCGTGGCATTGGTGGCGAAGTCGATGGCCATTACCTTGGCCACCGCACGCGGCAGGCCCAGCTTCTGGCCAAGACCGCCCAGCACCAGACGCAGGCGCATGGCGTTGATCAGCCAACCGATGGCGACGCTGCCCAGCGCGACCAGCCAAACCTGGGCCGGCAGGCTGCGCAGCTCGGGGAGCAGGGCCCGCCCGCCAATGAACACGGGAATGGCTGCGCCCACGGCCAGCGCGAGCGCAATCAGCAGAAATGTGCGTTTCAAGCGGCTTGGTCCAGCCAGGTCGATTTGGTGAGCGCAGTGCGACAGGTCAGCAGCTGAGTGAGGGTAGCGGTCCAGAACTGCCGGGCGGCGGCGTGCTGCATGTCGACCGGGTGCAAGCCAAGGCGCAGCAGGGGCGCTGCGCGATGGCGCCGCAACAGCGCCAAGTTTACCCGCTCCGACACGGCCCGCCGCCACCGACTGCGGGCACTCCACACCAGTCCGGGTGCCTTGTGCGTCCGCTTCGATCGCAAATCGACCAGCGTTTGCGAGGTACTGGTGTAACGCAGCGGCGAGTCGCGCAGCGCCGCGCGCGTGCCGGGCCCCGGCAGCCAGGCCGGTGCCACGAAGCCGCTTGCATGCCAGCCGAGCCCTGCAAACAGCTCTAGTCCGCGCCGCAGGCGTTCGCCAGCCGCGGTGGTGTCCAGGCGATAGAACTCCGCCTCACGGGTGTAGACGCGGCGCATGAAAAAATCCACCGGATCGCCCCGCAGCGGCAGCTCGTCGGCATGAAAGTAGCCGTGCAGGGCGATCTCGTCGCCGCGGGCGAGGCGGGCATTCATCGCGCTGACGAACTGCGGATGGCGGCGCAGATCGCCACCATGATGGAAGTCCGGCACCACCAGCAGCGTCAGCGGCACGCCCAGCCGGTCGGCGAAGGCCACAAAGGGTTGGTATGCATCCCAGGTCTGCGGCGCCACGTCGTGCAGCACCACGCACAGCGCAGGTCCGGGCTCAGGAGAGGCCACGTGACGAGCCACCGCGGCTCAAGGCTGGCTGGCCCAGCAGGCGCCGGTAATGTCCGATCAGACTGCCCAGGGTCTGTTCCCAGGCGTAGTGTTCCTCGACCCGCCGGCGTGCGCGGCGGCCCATGGCGACCGGGTCCAGGCTGAACAGGGTGCGCGTGGCGTCCACCAAGCCGTCGCAGCTGGCCTGCGCGCTCAGCACGCCGGTGCCGGGCAGGACCAGTTCGGGCAGCGCGGCGGCATGGATGCCGATCACCGGCAGGCCGCTGGCCATGGCCTCCAGCACCACCAGGCCGAAGGTTTCATGATTGCCGGCATGGATGAGCGCATCGCAGGCGGCCAAGTGCCTGGCCAGCTGCGCCGTTGGCATGTAGCCGTCAATGACCGTCACATTGCGCGCCGGCGGCCGGGGCATGCCGGGGCCGATCAGCAGCAGGTGATAGGCCGGCCCCAGGGCACGCGCCGTTGCCAACAGCAGCGGAATGTTCTTCTCGCGCGCGGCGCGGCCGGCGAACACCAGCAGCCGGGTATCGGCGCCGACACCCAGCTGCCGGCGCAGCGCTGGATCGGCATGGGCGGGATTGAACGCCTGTGTGTCGACACCAAGCGGCTGCACGGTTACCCGCTCCACGCCGATTGCGCGCAGTTGCCGCGCCATGACCCGGCTCGGTGCCAGGACTTCCTGAAAGCGGGTGTAAAGGTTGCGCACGTAACGTTCGGCCAGCCGCCGCGCGCCGCTGCCGAAGCGACTGTCGACCAGCCGTGGCAGGTCGGAGTGATAAAAGCCGATCACCGGTATGCCCAGGCGCTGCCCGGCGGCCAGCGCGGCCCAGGCCAGGCGATATGGATCGCCGACCTCGATCAGGTCCGGCTGCAGGCGGCACAGTTCCTGTGTCCAGCGTGCGCCGCGCAGCGGCAGCCGGTAGCCAGTCCAGCCCAGGGGCGGGGCGGGCAGGGTGTGAAACGCTCCTTGTCTTTCCAGGCGCTTGCCGGGCACCAGCACGCTGTGGCGGATGCCGCTCTGGGTGGCCAGGTAACGCTGTTTGTATTCCAGATAGGTGCGTACGCCACCGCTGGTGGGGGCGTAGAACATCGTGATGTCGGCGATATGCACGCTGTGATGAATCCTGGGCGCCGGCCGATATGGCCAAGGACTGGACTTGGAGTGTCCGCAAGCTCGGTCGGTTCCACCTGCGTCGCCCGGGCTCACCGCCGGCGGCATTGCTGGAACTGTGCATCCGCAGCCGCTATAACATGTCGGCGCTGGGCGACGCCCCGACCGGTCATGCACAGCGGGACGGCACCTTAACACACCCATCAGGCGAAACCATGACACAGCACGGCGGGCAGGTCGATGGCGCGAAAGCCCCCAACACGGGGCCGATTGCGATATGGGACTGGCCGGTGCGGCTGTTCCACTGGGCACTGGTGGCGCTGCTCGGCGGCGCATGGGCCAGCGCCGAGGCGGGAGTCGAATACATGCAGTGGCACATGCGCTGCGGTTACGCGGTGTTGACCTTGTTGGTGTTCCGGGTGCTGTGGGGGCTGTGGGGCAGCCGCAGCGCCCGATTTACGGGCTTCGTGCGCGGACCACGGGCGGTGCTGTCCTATGTGCACGCCTGGTTCAGCCGCCGGCCGCAGCATTACCTTGGCCACAACCCGCTGGGCGGCTGGATGGTGATGGTCCTGCTGGCGCTGGTGGCGATGCAGGCCGGCACTGGCTTGTTCGCCAACGACGACATCTTCAACGAGGGTCCGTTGGCGCACCTGGTGACAGGCGACACCAGCAGTTTTCTGACTTTCATCCACAAGACGAACTTCAACCTGCTGCTGCTGGCCGTGGGCCTGCATGTGGCGGCCGTGCTGCTGTACCTGTGGCGCGGCGAGAATCTGCTGAAGGCCATGTTCACGGGCCGCAAGCCGGCCGGGGTCTACGAGGACCGTCCAGGTTTCATGGCCCCCCTGTGGCGGGCGGCGGTGTGTCTGGCGCTGGCAGCGGGGACGGTATGGGCCGTGCTGGAACTGCCCGGCTGATGTTCCGGTGGACGGGCCGGCGCAGCTTCGGGTAAGGTTTCGGATGCCCCGCGCGTGCCTCGCGACGGGCGTCCCTCGCGCCCCGGTAGCTCAGATGGATAGAGCGTCCCCCTCCTAAGGGGAAGGTCACACGTTCGAATCGTGTTCGGGGCACCACCTTTTAAACCAGTAGGTTACGGATGATCTTGTCGTGCTTGATGCCTATTTATTTCGGCCACGGTAAACACCACGGTAACAAACGGTAGCGCGGTAGCAGTGGTGGCGGCATCTTGCCCCCACCCTTGCACCGGGTCGCGACAGCGGCGACACTGGCGACGTTCCGTCCCGGGACCCCTGTGGTGAACACCAGGGGGCCGTAAGGTCCTGGGGCCCATTACCTCCAACGCTGGCAATTCCGGGCCAAGGCCGGCCGTTCCTCACGGGGCGGTCGGCCTTTCCTATGTTGAATCCGACCCGACCATGACCCTGACCGACCGCTACGCCGAAGCGCTCGTCTTCGCGCGCGAAGCCCACAGCGGCCATGTGCGCAAGGGCACGGCCATTCCCTACGTCTCGCACCTGCTGGCGGTGTCCGGCCTGGTGCTCGAACACGGTGGCGACGAAGACCAGGCCATTGCGGGCCTGCTGCACGACTGCGTC
>NZ_JACIZD010000011.1 GCF_014359565.1 Immundisolibacter sp.
CCACGGCGTCACCGCCTCCAGCTGCGCCAGGAAGCGCTCGCGGCGCGTCTGCTTCTTCTTGCCGGCGTACTCGAGATCGGAAAAGCTCGTTTGCATGACGTCTGCTCACCCCCGCTGCGGACCAGGCCGCATTGTCTCAGGACCAAGGTCTCATGCCACCTAGACGTGGGAATAAATCAGCGTTTCCTTAGCCTTCACATGGTCGTAATGCGCAGGCAACATAAAACATCGACCCAGTCACACGGGGAGCCCGTAATGAAGAGATCTGTCCTGCCCTTTGCCGCCATGCTGGTCGCACTCAACATGGTGACGCAAGCTCAAGCTGTCAGTCTTTGCGTCTCTGGGTATGCGTGCAATGATGGCCCACTACCGTCAGAAGTCATACAACCACCCACAGACCTTCCAAACCTGGTAGCTGAGTCTTCACCATTGGTTCTCCAGCCGTTTCAAGACTCAACCGGCTGGAACTACGTCTTCTCAGCGCCGACTCAGACCCATTCAATTGTTATGCCGTACTTCGCTGACAGCAGTATTTTTGCGGTCAGTTCGCCAGATGGGTGGACTTATACGGTTGGGGCACCAGACGCTGATGGCAAAACAACGGCCACTTGGCAGCAGCTCCCGGCATCCTCAACGCCCGCTGGAAGTTTCTCTTTCAAGTCGAGTTACTCTCCATCTGAGGCGACATATCAATTCACCTTCGAAGACGGATCAACACGGAACTACCATTTATTTGTTCCGTACTCGCCCATGGCCCAAGTTTCTGGGTACACACCTTCTGCCGCCACTGTTCCAGAACCAGCTGCAATCTACATGGCAGCGTTGGGGTTTGCTGCATGCGTTGCTGCAACAAGGCGTCGCAAAAATGGCTAACTGATCGTTGCACACGGACGCCAATGAACTTGCGTTGAGCGACCCGCAAGCCCTTGCGGCGGCGCTGGCGCCGTGGGTCGTCGGCCGCTTCGGCGCCGAGGCGGCGATCAGCGGACTGAGACTGCTGGCCGGCGGCGCGTCGCAGCAGGTCTGGCGGCTGGAAATTGCCGCATCGGCCGGGCCGCTGGCGCTGATCGTGCGTCGGGATCTGGGCGGGCGCATGTTCGCCACGGCGCTCGGGCGGCAAGCCGAATTCGCGGTGATCGAACTCGCCCATGCTGCCGGCGTGCCGGTGCCGCAGCCCTACGCGTACCTGGAGAATCTAGACGGCAAGGCGGCTTTTGTCATGGCCTGCCTGGAGGGCGAGACCATCGGCCGGCGCATCGTGCGCGAGCCGAGTCTGGCGAATGCGCGCCGCCTGCTCCCGCAGCAGATGGGCTCGGCGCTGGCCGCCATCCACGGCATCGCCGTCGCCGAGGCGGCGTTCCTGCCCGGCCCTGCCGCGGGCGAGGGTGCGGCGGCGTATGGCCTTCGCCTGCTCGAACAGGAGCTCGCGGCGGTCGCGGAGCCCTACCCTGTCCTCGAACTGGGCCTTGCCTGGTTGCGCGCGCACCCGCCGGCGGAGCTGCCGCCGGTGCTGTGCCACGGCGATTATCGCGTCGGCAACGTGGTGGTCGACGAACAGGGCCTGGTCGGCGTGCTGGACTGGGAATTCGCCCATCGCGGCCATCCCGGCGAGGATCTGACTTTCGGCGCCATCCGCGCCTGGCGCTTTGGCGAAGCCGGCAAGCACTACGGCGGCGTCGGCGACATGGCGGCCTTCCTGAGCGCCTACAACACAGCCCGCGGCACGGCGTTCACCGAGCGCGAGCTGTACTGGTTCGAGGTCGCCTCGAACCTCAAATGGGCCATCGCCACCGTCACCCAGGCCCGCCGCCACCTGTCCGGCCAGGAACCGAGCCTCGAACTGGCCAGCCTGGGTCGCATGACGGCCGAGATCGAGCTCGAAATCCTGAGCCTGCTCGACCCGCGCCACCCACGCCATCCGGGAGACTGACCGTGCAGGACCGCCCCACCGCGCCGGAGCTGCTGGATGCCGTGCGCGAGTTCATGGCCACCGAGCTGCTGCCCACGGTCGGCGACGCGCGCCTGCGCTTTCGCACCCTGGTGGCCGCCAACCTGCTGGACATGCTGCGCCGCGAGCTGGCCCTGGAACCGGCCCTGCTATGCGCCGAATGGGAACGCCTCACCGCATTGCTGGGCGATGCCGCGCCATCACCGGCGAACGAACGCGAACTCGCCGCGGCGGTCGCCGCCCAGCAGGCAATCCTGTGCACCCTGATCCGCGAAGACCGGGCACCCAGCGGCACGTTCACCGCGCTGACGCACAGCGTGCGCGCCAAGCTCGAAATCGCCAATCCGCGCTATCTGGACGGCTTCGAACCGCTCTAGGCTTCGAGGACGCCGACCGGCGCGGGGCGAGTCATCGCCATCCGCGTGGGCGGGTGCATGGGCAGACGGATGAGCGTGGATGTAGGCGTTTTAGCGCGCCCTGTTCGGCCCGAGGGCGGGCCTCCCACAAGCAGAATCCGCGGGACGGGTGGAGCCGTCGTGGGAGCGGCATCCCCCGCCACGAATCCGCCGGCACCCCGTTCGGCCCGGGGGCGGGCCTCCCACACCTGAGCACTGCTGCGGAAGCGCCGTCATTCCAGGCAACCGAAATCGCGGGATATGGCTTTTGCCCAGCCCGCCCTACCGCCTGCTCGCCGCAGCACCGGCCAAGAGCCGCTCGCCCCTACATGCTGCGCCGGTACTGCCCGCCCACCTGATACAGCGCGTGGCTGATCTGGCCGAGGGTGGCGTGGCGCACAGCGTCCATCAGGGCGGCGAAGGTGTTCTCGCCGGCCGTGGCGGCCTGCTGCAAGCGGGCCAGGGCGGTCGGCGCGCTGGCGGCATGGCGAGCCTGAAAGCCGCTCACGGCGTCCAGCTGTAGCTGTTTTTCGTCAGCCGTGGAGCGGATCAGCTCGCCGGTGAATTCGGCATCCTGCACACCGTCGCGGGCCAGATAGGTGTTCACGCCCACGATCGGCAGGCTGCCGTCGTGTTTCTTGTGCTCGTAGTAGAGGCTTTCTTCCTGGATCTTGCCGCGCTGGTACTGGGTCTCCATGGCGCCCAGCACGCCGCCGCGCTCGGACAGGCGCTCGAACTCCTGATAGACGGCCTCCTCCACTAGGTCGGTCAGGTGCTCGATGATGAAACTGCCCTGCAGCGGGTTTTCGTTCTTGTTCAGGCCCAGCTCCTTGGTGATGATGAGCTGGATGGCCACCGCCCGGCGCACGGATTCCTCGGTCGGCGTGGTGATCGCCTCGTCGTAGGCGTTGGTGTGCAGGCTGTTGCAGTTGTCGTACAGGGCATACAGCGCCTGCAGCGTGGTGCGGATGTCGTTGAACTGGATTTCCTGCGCGTGCAGGGAGCGGCCGGAGGTCTGGATGTGGTACTTCATCATCTGCGCCCGGGGGCTGGCGCCGTAGCGCTCGCGCAGGGCGCGCGCCCAGATGCGCCGCGCCACGCGGCCCAGCACCGCGTATTCGGGGTCCATGCCGTTGCTGAAGAAGAACGACAGGTTGGGCGCGAAGTCGTCGATGGCCATGCCGCGGGCCAGGTAGTACTCGACGATGGTGAAGCCGTTGGCCAACGTAAAGGCGAGCTGGCTGATCGGGTTCGCGCCGGCCTCGGCGATGTGGTAACCGGAGATCGACACCGAGTAGAAGTTGCGCACCTGCTGGTCGACGAAGTACTGCTGGATGTCGCCCATCATGCGCATGGCGAATTCGGTGCTGAAGATGCAGGTGTTCTGGGCCTGGTCTTCCTTCAGGATGTCGGCCTGCACGGTGCCACGCACGGTCTTTAGCGTGTCGGCCTTGATGCGGGCGTAGGTGTCCGCATCCACCAGCTGATCGCCGCTCACGCCGAGCAGGCCCAGACCCAGGCCGTCGTTGCCTTGCGGCAGCTCGCCGGCGTAGGTCGGGCGTGGCTGACCGGCCAGTAGTTGGTCGATTTTTTGCTGCGCCTGCGGCCACTGTCCGCTCGCGCGCAGGTGTTTTTCCACCTGCTGGTCGATGGCGGCGTTCAGGTACATGGCCAGGATCATCGGCGCCGGGCCGTTGATGGTCATCGACACCGAGGTGGTCGGGCTGCACAGGTCGAAGCCCGAGTAGAGCTTTTTCATGTCGTCCAGGCAGCAGATGGACACGCCGGAGTTGCCGACCTTGCCGTAGATGTCCGGGCGCGGGTGCGGGTCCTCGCCGTACAGGGTGACCGAGTCGAAGGCGGTCGACAGGCGCGCCGCCGGCTGGCCCAGCGACAGGTAATGAAAGCGCCGGTTGGTGCGCTCGGGCGTGCCCTCGCCGGCGAACATGCGGGTCGGATCCTCGCCGGCGCGCCGGTAGGGGTAGACGCCGCCGGTGTAGGGATAGGCGCCCGGCAGGTTCTCGTTGCCCAGATACCGCAGCAGCTCGCCCCAGTCGCGGTAGCGCGGTGGCGCGAGCTTGGGAATGCGCAGGCGCGACAGGGTCTCGACGTAGTTGTCGCCGGTCACGGCCCGGCCGCGCACGTCGTAGCTGTAGTGCTCGGCGGTGACGGCATCGCGGCGCGCCGGCCACTGGCGCAGCAGGTCGATCGATTCATCGCTGAGCTCGCCCAGCGCCGCGTTGTAGCGCTGGCGCAGGGTCAGCAGGCTGCGGTCGCCCTCGCCGCCGAGCGCGGGCTGCGGATACGGCGTCAGCGGCGCCGGCAGCGCCGGATCGTCCAGGGATTTGAGGCTCTCGTAATGGCTCTGGGCCAGGCTGGCGGCATCCGCCTCGTGCTCCAACCGGGCACGGATGGCGCGGCCTTCGGCGGCGATCTCGGCCAGGTAGCGGCTGCGGCTGCCGGGGATCAGCGCCTGTGCCCGCGGCTGGCGGTGGGTCACGTCCAGCTGCGGCGTCCAGCGCGCCGCATCCAGGCCGAGCTTGTCCACCAATCGCCGGCACAGGGACACGAACAGCCAGTTCACGCCCGGATCGTTGAACTGGCTGGCGATGGTCGGAAATACCGGCACCTGGTCGTCCGGCAGCTCGAAGGCCGCCCGGTTGCGCTTCCACTGCTTGCGCACGTCGCGCAGGGCGTCCTCGGCGCCGCGTTTCTCGAACTTGTTCAGCACGATGAGCTCGGCGTAATCGAGCATGTCGATTTTTTCCAGCTGCGTGGCGGCGCCGTACTCGCTGGTCATCACGTAGATCGGCAGGTCGACCAGGTCGACGATTTCCGTATCGCTCTGGCCGATGCCGGCGGTCTCGACCAGGACCAGCCCGAAGCCGCAGTCGGCCAGGAAGTCGATCGCGTCCTTGAGCATCACGGACGTTGCCAGGTGCGAGCGGCGGGTGGCCACCGAGCGCATGAAGATGCGTTCGTCGGCCAGCGCATTCAGGCGGATGCGGTCGCCCAGCAGCGCCCCGCCGGTGCGCCGCCGGGTCGGGTCCACCGCCAGCATGGCCACGCGCAGGTCCGGGAAGTGGCGCGTGAAGCGCAGCAGCAGCTCGTCGGTGAGGCTGGATTTGCCGGCACCGCCAGGGCCGGTGATGCCCAGCACCGGCGGGCGGGCCGCGCCGGGCTTGGGCCACACGCCGGACAGGCGCGACTTGGCCGGACCGTCGCCGTGCAGATTCTCGATCGCCGTCAGGCAGCGGGCGATGGCCAGGTGCTCCGTCGGGCCGGCCGGGCGGGTCGGCAGCGTCTCCACGCGGTGCTCGGCGGTGCGGGCGAGCATGTCGGCGATCATGCCTTCCAGACCCATCGCGCGGCCGTCGTGCGGGCTGTAGATGCGCTCCACGCCGTAGGTTTCCAGCTCACGGATCTCGGCCGGCACGATGACCCCGCCGCCGCCGCCGAACACGCGCACGTGGGCGGCGCCGGCCTCGCGCAGCAGGTCCACCATGTACTTGAAGTACTCCACGTGCCCGCCCTGGTAGGACGACACGGCGATGCCGTCGGCATCCTCCTGCAGGGCGGCGCGCACGATCTCCTGCACGCCGCGGTTGTGGCCCAGGTGGATGACCTCTGCGCCCTGGTCCTGCATCAGCCGACGCATGATGTTGATGGCCGCGTCGTGGCCATCGAACAACGAAGCGGCGGTGACGAAGCGCAGCGGCCGGCTGGCCGTCACCGCCGCGATTTCGGGCGAGCGCTGAGGGTGCATGCGAGGACTCCGTGATGCGGTTGGCGCGCTGCCGATGCGGCAGGTGCTGTCGTGGAGGGCATTCTAAACGGGCGTCAGGGTGCCGCGTGCCAACGCAGCCAAGCCGTCTCGCTGCTGCCGAAAAGGCGGGCTAAGTCCCCGCCGCCCCGGTGCTGCTGCCAGCGCCGCCCTTATGGCATGCGTTCTGCATACAGCACTGCATACTAGGCGACAACGGGAGGGGCAGAGTGACTCGGACGGTATCGATTCATTCCTATCGCGGCGGCACCGGCAAGTCCAACCTGGTGGCCAATCTGGCGGCGGCGCTGGCGCGCGCCGGCCAGCGCGTGGGCGTTGTGGATACCGACATCCAGTCGCCGGGCATCCACGTGCTGTTCGGCCTGACGCCGGACCAGATCGGCCGCACGCTGAACGACTTTCTGTGGGGCAATTGCGAGATGCTCGCCGCCACCTACGACCGAACGGTGGTGCTCGGCTCGTGCACCGGATCGGTGCATCTGGTGCCCTCGAGCATCAAGGCGGGCGATATTGCCCGCATCGTCAAGCATGGTTTTGACGTGGCTCTGCTCAATGACGGTTTTCAGCAACTCAGCCGGGCGCTGGATCTCGATTTCCTCTTGGTCGACACCCACCCTGGCGTGAACGAGGAAACGCTGCTGTCGATCGCCGTGTCCGACACGCTGCTGTTGATCGTGCGCCCGGACCGGCAGGACTTCCAGGGCACCGCGGTCACTGTGGACCTGGCCCGGCAACTGGACGTGCAGGACGCAAACATCGTGCTCAACAAGGTGCTGCCGGGCATGGACCGGGCGGTCCTGAAGGCGCGCGCCGAAGAAGCCTTCGGCATTCCGGTGCTGGCGATATTGCCACTGTGCGAAGGGCTGCTCAGCCTGGGCAGCGAAAGCATATTCGGCCTGAGTTCGCCGGATGATCCCTACGCGGTCGCCGTGAGCGCCATGGCCGCCCGCTTGTTGCGCTAGCCCGCGGCCAGGAGACAGCTAGATGGAGGATCGGCCTTCCGATATTGGCGCCCTGGTGCGCGGCATTCGTACCGCGGTGTCGCCGTTTCGAAGCACCCTGCGCGAGTTGCAACAGCGCTACCGGGACCTGCAGGACGGCCGCGTGGCGGACTACATTCCGGAGCTGGCCACGGCCGATCCGGCCTGGTTTGGCATTGCGGTGGCCGGCGCCGCGGATGGGCAGCTGTTCGAGGCCGGCAACTGCGAGCAGGAGTTCACCATCCAGTCGATATCCAAGCCGTTCGTGTTCGGCCTGGCGCTGGAGGACCACGGCCGCGAGGCGGTCGCCGCCCGGGTGGGCGTCGAGCCGACCGGCGATGCCTTCAATTCCATCATCAAGCTGGACGAGGGCAGCCACCGGCCGCACAACCCGATGGTCAACGCCGGCGCCATTGCCACCGCGGCCCTGATCAAGGGCGACACACACGTCGAGCGCCTGAACCGCCTGCTGGACATGTTCGGCCGCTACATCGGCCGCCGGCCGAAGGTGGACGTGGCGGTGTACGCATCGGAGCGTCAGACCGGACATCGCAATCGCTCCATCGCGCACCTGCTGCTGAATTTCGGCATGCTGCCGCCGAACGTGGAGGAGGTTCTCGATCTGTACTTCCAGCAGTGCTCGATCCTGGTGACCACGCGCGACCTGGCCATGATGGCGGCCACACTGGCCAATGGCGGCGTCAACCCGGTCACCGGCGTGCGCGCCCTGCAGGCCGAGTACGTGCAGGACCTGCTGAGCATCATGTACACCTGCGGCATGTACGACTACGCCGGCCAATGGGCTTACGATGTCGGGCTTCCTGCCAAAAGCGGCGTCTCCGGAGGCGTCATGACAGTCGTGCCCGGTCGCATGGGAATGGCCGTTTTTTCCCCGCCACTGGACAGCCACGGCAACAGCGTGCGCGGTGTGGCGGTGTGCCGGGAGCTGTCGCAACGCTTCGGCTTGCACTGCTTCGGGAGCGCCCCGCCAGCGGACGCCGCGCAACTGCCGTGGACTGCACACGCCCGGGTGACGCCGTCGGCCCCACCGGCATGAGCTCGTTGTTCCCGGGGGCGCCGGTCGAGCTGTCGGCGCACCTGTTGCACGACCTGCGCACGCCGGTCAACGCCATTCTGGGTTACGCCAACCTGCTGGTCGAAGACACCCCGGACGACGTCGAGTTGCAGCGGCGGGTCGAGCCGGTACGCCGGTCCGGTGAGCGGCTGAACGACCTGATCGGAACGCTGCCGCGCAGCGGGCCACTGCCGGCCGACTGGCTGCCATCGCTGCAGGCGCCGCTGGCCGAGCTTGAAACGGGCATCGCCGGCCTGCGGTCGTGGGACGGCGCACCGCAGGAGGACGTGGATCACATCGAAACGGCGCGCGGCAGACTGCTTGAACTGCTCGCCCGACTGGCCGTCAACGACGACCCGACGCGGCTTCGAAGCGCTCCCCTGCCACAGTCGGCGCTACCGCTGCCACAGCCGCCAGTCGTGGCGCCCACCGGCAGCAGCATTCTGATCGTCGACGACACTGACCTGAACCGTAACCTGCTCAGCCGGCGCCTGCAGCAGCTCGGCCACCAGGTGGACGCGGTTGGCGATGGCGATACCGCCCTGCGCATGCTGCGCCGCCGTCCGTATGACCTGCTGCTGCTGGACATCATCATGCCGGGGCTGGACGGCTATCAGGTACTCGAACTGCTGCGGGCCGATCCCGAACTGTCGTCATTGCCGGTACTGGTCATCTCCGCGCTGACGCAAATGGACAGTGTGGCGCGCTGCATCGATCTGGGCGCCGTGGATTTTCTGCCCAAGCACGTCGATCCGGTGGTGCTGCGCGCGCGCGTAACCCGCTCGATCGAGCAAAAGCGCGCCCGGGATCGCGAAACCGGCTACCTGAAGGACGTGGCCAAACTGACCGCGGCGGCCGCCAGCGTGCGCGATGGCCAGCGCGTGGATGAGGCCGAACTCGAGCGGGTCGGGCAGCGCGCCGACGACCTGGGCGAACTGGCGCGGGCCTTCGGGCGCATGGTGCGCGAATTCAACCAACGGGAGGCCGCCCTGCGCGCCCAGCTGGCCGAAGTGCACCGGCTGGAAGTCGACGCCGCCAGCCGCTCGCAGGCGGTGGCCGAAATCACCGAAAGCGAGTATTTCCGCAATCTGCGCGCCAAGGCTCGCGCCCTGCGCGAACGTTGAGCCACGCCTGCGCTGCTCAGGCAGCTCCGGTTTTTGCCAGCAAGCCTGCGATCTTGCCCAGCAGCCGGTCCAGGTCGATCGGCTTGGTGTCGTAATCATCGCAGCCCGCGGCCATGGCCTTGTCGCGGTCCTCGCTCATCGCATGCGCGGTCAGGGCGATCACCGGGATGTGTGCCGTGGCCGGATCGGCCTTCAGGCGGCGGGTGGCCTCCCAGCCGTCGAGTACCGGCAGGCTCATGTCCATCAGTATCACTGCCGGCGCGTCGCTGAAGGCGCGTGCAAGGCCGGCCGCCCCGTCCTCGGCCATCACCACGTCGAAGCCCTTGCGCAGCAGCCGCCGCGACAGCATGTCGCGGTTCATCTCGTTGTCCTCGACCAACAGAACCTTTGCCATCTTCGTTCAACCTCCCGCCGCCCGGGCCTGCGGGCTCACATCCTGCAGGGCGAGGCTGATCTGTGCCTGCAGTGCGCCGCGCGTCAGGGCAGATTTGCTGATTCGCAGCGCCCGATAGCGGTCCAGCTCAAACTGTTCGTCGTCAGCCAGCTCCTGCGACGTGACGACGATGACCGGCGTCGGAACGCGATCCTGTTCGCCAGCGCGCAGTCGGGTCAGAAACTCCCGCCCGCCCATGCCCGGCATCAGCCAGTCCAGGAGTATCAGGTCCGGCGGGCGCTGCTGCATCACCTCGAACGCCTGCCAGCCGTCGTTCGCCTCCATGATCTGCCAGCTGCCGTCAGCCAGCGCCCGCCGGGTCAGCGCCCGCGACTCCGCGTCGTCGTCGACCACCAGCACCGTCCCCTCCTGCGGCACCAAACCGCAACGACGCAGACTGGCGGCCAACTGCTGGCGATCCACCGGCTTGGTCATGAAGTCCGCCGCCCCCAGCGCGAATGCCATCTCGCTGTCGTCGAGCATGGTCAGCACGATGACCGGAATGGCCCGCGTCTGCTCATCGGCCTTCAGCGAGGACAGGACAGACCAACCGTCGGTTCGCGGCATCAGCACATCCAGAATGACCGCCTGTGGCCGCAGGCGCTTGACGATGTCCAGCCCCTCATCGCCGGTGCTGGCCGTGACCACGCGATAGCCCTCGCGGTTCAGCAACCGACCCATCAGTTCGAGCATGCCCGGGTCGTCGTCGATCACCAGTACCAGGTCGCCGCCCTGCTGGGCAGTGATGGGCGACTGCGTCGTCGGCGCGTTGTCCTGGGCAGCGGTTTCACTGACATGCACCGGCAGGTCGATGGTAAACGTCGAGCCGACGCCGGCAATCGAACGCACACTGATGTCGCCACCCATCATGCGACAGAAGCGCCGGCTGATACTCAAGCCCAGGCCGGTACCACCAAAACGGCGGGCCGTGGACGAATCGGCCTGCGCGAAATCCTCGAATACCTTGCCCACCTGCTGTTCGGTCATGCCGATACCGGTGTCGGTCACGCTGAAGCGCAGGCGCGGGCGCGGACCCTCGGCCAGCAGCTCGACGCCCAGGGTGATGGTGCCGTGGTCGGTGAACTTGGCGGCATTCGACAGCAGGTTGAACAGCGATTGGCGCAGCCGCGTCAGGTCGGCGTGCATGGAGCCGGGATCGTCAGGCACCTGCAACACCAGCGTATTGCTGTTCTTGGCCACCAGCGGGCGCACCGTGTCGACCACATCCGTGAGCAGGGCCTGCACCGGGAAGGTTTCGAGGCTCAGCTCCATCTTGCCGGCCTCGATCTTGGACAGGTCCAGGATGTCGTTGATCAACGCCAGCAGGTGCTTGCCTGAACTGCGGATGCGTTCCAGATCCTGTGCCATCTGCTCGGCGTCCGGATCATCGGCACGGTCGCCAAGGTCATCCAGCAGCATTTCGGTGTAGCCAATGATGGCGTTCATCGGCGTGCGCAACTCGTGGCTCATGTTGGCCAGAAAAGCGCTTTTCAACTGATTGGCCTGCTCGGCCGCCTGACGTGCCTCGTCCGTGCTGCGAGCTGCCTGCTGCAACTGACCGGCCATCTGGTTGATGCCGCGGGCCACATCCGCCAGCTCGTCGTCATGCTCCAGGGGAATACGGTAGGCAAGGTCGCCGCCGCCGATGCGCTGCGCACCGGCATTCAGCTGGATCACGCGGCGGCGCAGGAAGACAAAGAAATGCAGGGTCACCACCACCACCAGCACGCCGGTGATCAGCAGGTTGGCGATGCTCACCCGCCGGGTCAGGCGCTCGACGGACGCATCCTGAGCCGCCACGGCGTCGGCATGCGCTTGCTGCGCCGCCTGTAACGCGGCCAGTTGCACGCGAATCCGGCGCAACAGGGAATCGCTTGCCTCGTGCGTCGGCCAGCTGCCGCTGCGCAGTTCATCCACCGCCTTGCGCAGGGCCTGCAGATCGCTGCTGCCGGCCAGGGACTCGCTGCTGGCAAGGCCTGTGAGCGCGTCTTCCAGCGCGGCCAAAGGAGCAGTTTCCATGGCCCCGGAACGCGGGTCCAAGGCCCGTAATTGCAGCTCGGCGCGGGCCAGCAGCAACTGGCTTTCGGCCGCATCCAGGATGCGTTCGACGCTGTTCGAGCGAAAAAACTGCGCCCCCAGGGCCAGCGCCACATTGATCCCGAACAGCAGCAGGATCAAACCGAACGACAGCAACAGCCGCTGCGCAATCGTCACGGGCCGACCCCTGCAATCATCACGGGCTGAGCCCTTCCGGCAGCGGCGCAATACCCTGCCTACGGTTGATTTCGTGGGGCTCCGGCGGCACCGGCAATTTGCCGCCGGTCCACTCGATCACTGCCCCGGCGCGGCGATCGCGCGCGAGCGTCGGCGGCAGTACATCGCGACGGCGACGGTCCTTCAGCCCCGAATACCCGCATTTGCAACTTGCACTGGTGCAGCCGCCGAGCGGCAGCAGCGGCGCGCGATACAAATCGAACACCTGCGTGCGCAGGGCCTGCGCAACCTGGCAGGCGCCCTGGGGTGGCAGACGCAGCATGATCGCCCAGTAGTCGCCCGAGCGCTGCAGTTCCTGTAGATGCGCCTTGGGCTGGCGCGGGAACTTTCGTTGATTGGTCCTGGCTCGGCCTGCGCGCGCTGGCGCCACCTCACGACGCGAGCCCAGCAGCCCCCACAGGGCGCTGAAAGCGACCCCTGCCAGGACCGGCAACGGCAACAACCAGGCCGCCAGCACCCAGTCGGCACCGGAAAGCGCCTGCCAAAGCTGGGCCGCGCCCGCAATCAGCAGGCTCACCGTCAGCCAGAATAACCAGCGTAACCACCCGCTGCGCCTGGGCTTGCTCGCACGCACGTCGTGTCCCTGCGAAAGTATCTTCGATTGGTGGGGCTGTTGTATGCCACAAAGTATGGATGCAAATGGTTGAAAAACCAACCTTGCCAGCAGGATGATGGCACGGCCTGAACCACAAAATCCTGTGGCACGTGCCACTGAAGTACAAGCGGGCACGCACGGACCACGCCCGTCTGCGAAGCGCCGGGCATCGAGCCGGCCAAGGAACGACGCGATCCGGCGTCAATGCCGAATTCGCCCAGGAACCGTGCCGCTATCGCCCAGGATCGCGTTGCCGAGCCATCCGGAGCAAGCCTTGGTGTGGCACGTTGCGCCGCCCGTGGGGATCGATCCGGCCCTGCCGGGAATGATGGATGAGCAGACTGCGGCGATGGCCGCCGCGGCCGGATCAGACGATCAGCGCAAACACCACGCCGACCGCCACGATGGCGACGACGGTGGCAATCAGGGCCTTGGGCAGGGTGTCGATCATGCGCTACAGGAATGTGCCGCGAGGGCAGGCTTCGAAAATGGCTCCCCGGGACGGGCTCGAACCGCCGACCCAGTGATTAACAGTCACTTGCTCTACCGACTGAGCTACCGGGGAAGAAAAGGCCGCGTAGTCTAGGTGCCGTGCGGGCGGCTGGTCAAGGCGCAAACGGCCATCAGCCGAGAGCTACTTTAAGCCGGCGCATGGCCTCCTTGAGGTTGTCCATGCTGGTGGCGAACGACAGGCGCAGGTAGCCGGGGGCGCCAAAGGCGCTGCCGGGCACCAGGGCGACCTCGGCCTTTTCCATCAGCCAGGCGGCGAACTCGACGTCGTCGCTGACCCCCGGCGTGGCGGCGATGGCGTCGGCCACGCTGAAGAAGCAGTAGAACGCCCCGTCGGCCGGCGCGCAGCGGATGCCCTTGATGTCGTTCAGCGCCGCCACCACGAAGTCGTGGCGCTGCTTGAAGGCAGTGTTCATCTGCTGGATGAAGCCCTGATCGCCTTCCAGGGCGGCCTGCGCCGCCACCTGCGAGATGGAACAGGCGTTGGACGTGCTCTGCGACTGGATCTTGGCCATCTCGCTGATGACGCGGGCATCACCGGCGGCGTAGCCGATGCGCCAGCCGGTCATCGAATACGCCTTCGAGACGCCGTTGAGCACCATCGTGCGCTCGTACAGCGCCGGGCAGGCGTTCAGGATGTTGCGAAACGGCGCGCCGTCCCAGCGGATGTGCTCGTACATGTCGTCGCTGGCGATCCACACCTGCGGGTGGCGCAGCAGCACCTCGGCCAGGGCGGCCAGTTCGGCTTCCGAATAGACGCTGCCGGTGGGATTCGACGGGCTGTTGAGCACCAGCAGTTTGGTGCGCGACGTGATGGCCGCCTCCAGCTGCGCCGGGCTGATCTTGAAGTGGCCGTCCAGATCGGTTTGCAGGATCACCGGCGTGGCGCCGGCCAGCAGCACGATGTCCGGATAGGACACCCAGTACGGCGCCGGGATGATGACCTCGTCGCCCTCCTCCAGCAGCACCTGCGCCAGGTTGTAGAAGCTCTGCTTGCCGCCGGACGAGACCAGAATCTGCGCCGGCTGGTAGCTGAGACCGTTCTCGCGCGCGAACTTGTCGACGATGGCGCGGCGCAACTCGGGCGTGCCCTCGACCGCCGTGTATTTGGTGAAGCCGCGGTCGATGGCGGCCTTGGCGGCGTCCTTGATGTGCTGCGGCGTGTCGAAATCCGGCTCGCCGGCGCCCAGGCCAATCACCTTGCGCCCGGCGGCCTGCAGCTCCTTGGCCTTGGCGGTGACGGCCATGGTGGCGGACGGCTTGATGGCGGCGACGCGGGCGGCGAGCTTGAGTTCCACGGTGGTTACCCCGATATGGGCAGACGGCAAAAAAAGGGCGGCTAATATACGAGTTTGCCCGCCGCCAGCGTACCCCATGAGCCAACCGTTCCAACTCGTCAGTCCCTACGCGCCGGCCGGCGACCAGCCGCAGGCCATCGCCCGCCTGATCGAGGGGCTGCAGGCCGGCGAGGACGCGCAGGTGCTGCTGGGCGTCACCGGCTCGGGCAAGACCTTCACCATTGCCAACGTCATCCAGGCGGTGCAGCGCCCGACCATGGTGCTGGCGCACAACAAGACCCTGGCGGCGCAGTTGTACGCGGAGTTCCGGGATTTCTTTCCGCACAACGCGGTCGAGTACTTCGTCTCCTACTACGACTACTACCAACCGGAAGCCTACGTGCCGGCGTCCGACACCTATATCGAGAAGGACGCCTCCATCAACGCGCAGATCGAGCAGCTGCGCCTGTCCGCCACCAAGGCGGTGCTGGAGCGGCGCGACGTGATCGTGGTGGCGTCGGTGTCGGCCATCTACGGCCTGGGCGACCCGCGCATGTACCTGAGCATGGTGCTGCACCTGTCGCGCGGCGAGCGCATCGACCAGCGCGCCATCCTGCGCCGCCTGGCCGAGCTCCAGTACACGCGCAACGACCTGAACCTAACGCGCGGCACCTACCGCGTGCGCGGCGAGATCATCGACGTGTTCCCGGCCGAGTCGGAGACCGACGCCGTGCGCATCGAGCTGTTCGATGACGAAATCGAGTCGCTGGCCTACTTCGACCCGCTGACCGGCGCCATCCAGCGCCGCGTGCCGCGCCTGACCATCTACCCCAAGACCCACTACGTCACGCCCAAGGACACCATCCGCGCGGCAGTGGAGCAGATTCGCCAGGAACTTGGCCCGCGCCTGACCGCCCTGCGCGCCGCCGGCAAGCTGCTGGAAGCCCAGCGCCTGGAGGAGCGCACGCGCTTCGATATGGAGATGCTGCAGGAGCTCGGCTACTGCTCCGGCATCGAGAACTACTCGCGCTACCTGTCGGGCCGCGGCCCCGGCGAGGCGCCGCCGACCCTGTTCGACTACCTGCCGCCCGACGCCCTGCTGGTGGTGGACGAGGCGCACGTCATGACCCCGCAGCTGCGCGCCATGTACCGCGGCGACCGCTCGCGCAAGGAAGTGCTGGTCGACTACGGCTTTCGCCTGCCCTCGGCGCTGGACAATCGGCCGCTGAAGTTCGAGGAATGGGAGCGCCTGGCGCCGCAGACCATCTTCGTTTCCGCCACGCCGGGGCCGTACGAACTCGGCCGCACGTCCACCGTCATCGAACAGGTGGTGCGCCCGACCGGCCTGGTCGACCCGGAGGTCGAAATCCGGCCGGTGGCCACGCAGGTGGACGACCTGCTGTCGGAAATTACCCGCTGCGCGGCCGCCGACCAGCGCGTGCTGATCACCACGCTGACCAAGCGCATGGCCGAGGACCTGACCGAGTACCTGTCCGAGCACGGCGTGCGTGTGCGCTACCTGCACGCCGACGTCGAGACCGTGGAACGGTCCGAGATCATCCGCGACCTGCGCCTGGGCGCCTTCGACGCGCTGGTCGGCATCAACCTGCTGCGCGAGGGCCTGGACATGCCCGAAGTGGCCCTGGTGGCCATCCTGGACGCCGACAAGGAAGGCTTCCTGCGTTCCGAACAGTCGCTGATCCAGACCATCGGCCGCGCCGCGCGCAACCTGAACGGCCGGGCCATCCTGTACGCCGACCGCATCACCGGCTCCATGCAGCGCGCCCTGGCCGAGACCGACCGCCGCCGCGCCAAGCAGATCGCCTACAACGCCGAGCACGGCATCACCCCGCGCGGCGTGCAAAAGGCCGTCGGCGAACTGCTCGACATCGGCCGCAAGGAACCGGCCCAGGAACGCCGCCGGGTGGCCAAGGTGGCCGAAGACGCCGCCGATTACGGCGCCATGTCGCCGCGCCAGATCGGCCAGCTCATCGCCCGCCTGGAACAGGACATGTACCGCCACGCCGAGAACCTGGAATTCGAACAGGCGGCGCAGGTGCGCGATCGCATCCACGCCATCCGCGAGCTGGCCCTGCGCGGCGGGGCGGTGGATGTCGTCCTGCCGTAACTCAACGGACGGGGCCCCGCTCGTGGGGCTCAAGGAAACGCTTGCGTCTTGACGCTCCCCCATCCCCAGGGGAACGTTCCCGGCTCGACGGTTGCTACCACTCGGTGTCCGGGTCGTGGGGCCTGCAGGCCGGCGCGCAGTCGTACGGTTAGGTGGTGTTTCTGGTGACCGGCGCGGCGCTGAACCACCTGCGTGAGACGAAGGGCTGGGTGCTCGGCGTCGGGCCGACGCCGGTGCTGGTCGACGAGGGAGCAGCCAAGAATCTGTCTACCTCCACGCTCAAGGATGATGCGTATGCCTTCAGCTTCAGCCAGCAGGGGCTGATGGCGGGGCTCACCATCGGGGACACGAAGATATCCCGCATCGAGCGCTGACGGCCGTTGATGCCGGGCCGCGGGGCGGGACCCGGCCCGCGTGTCTGACCGCTCAGCCGACCGTCGGCAGCCGCTTCAGCGCGTCCGCGATGGCGGTTTCGGGGTAGTCGTAATCGCGCAGTTCCCCGGCGAAATAGCGGTCATACGAGGCCATGTCGAAATGGCCGTGGCCGGACAGGTTGAAAAGGATCACCCGCGGCTCGCCGGCCTGTTTCGCCTCCAGTGCTTCGTCGATGGCGGCGCGGATGGCGTGGTTGGACTCCGGCGCCGGGATGATGCCCTCGCTGCGGGCGAACAGCACGCCGGCCTCGAAGGTGGCCAGCTGCGGCACGGCGCGTGCCTCGACGATGCCGGCGTGGCGCAGCTGCGCCACCAGCGGCGCGCTGCCGTGGTAGCGCAGGCCGCCGGCGTGGATGCCGGGCGGCACGAAATCGTGCCCCAGCGTATACATGCGCATGATGGGTGTGAGGCCCGCCGTATCGCCATAGTCGTAGGCATAGGCGCCGCGCGTCAGCGTGGGGCAGGACGCCGGCTCCACCGCCAGCAGGCGCACCTGCCGGCCGGCGGCCTTGTCGGCCACGAACGGAAATGCCAGCCCGGCAAAGTTCGATCCGCCGCCGCAGGGGGCGATCACCACATCCGGATAATCGCCGGCCAGCGCCATCTGCGTCTTCGCCTCCAGGCCGATCACGGTCTGGTGCAGCATGACGTGGTTCAGCACGGAGCCGAGCGCGTAGTTGGTGTCGGCGCGGCCGGCAGCTTCCTCGACCGCCTCGCTGATCGCCATGCCCAGCGAGCCCGGCGAGTCGGGGTCTTGTTGCAGCATCGCCCGGCCGGCGGCGGTGTGCGGACTGGGGCTGGCGATGACCTCGGCGCCCCAGGTGCGCATCATCGAGCGGCGGTGCGGCTTCTGGTCGTAGCTGACGCGCACCATGTACACGCGCACCTCGACGCCCAGCATCTGGCCGGCCATGGCCAGCGACGAGCCCCACTGCCCGGCGCCGGTTTCGGTGGTCAGGCGCTGCACGCCGGCCTGCGCGTTGTACCAGGCCTGCGGCACCGCGGTGTTGGGCTTGTGTGAGCCGGCCGGGCTGACGCCCTCGTACTTGTAGTAGAGCCGTGCCGGGGTGCCCAATGCCTGCTCCAGGCGGTGCGCGCGGTACAGCGGCGCCGGCCGCCACAGGCGGTAGATGTCGCGCACCGCGTCCGGAATCGGCAGCCAGCGCTGGGCGGACATCTCCTGCTCGATCAGGGCTGGCGGGAAGATGGCCGACAGCGCATCCGGCGCCAGAATCTTTCCGTCCGGTCCGCGCGGCGGCTCGGGCGGGGCCGGAAAATCCGCTACCACGTTGTACCAGTGGGTCGGGATGGCCGACTCGGGCAGCAGGAACTTGGTATCGGTCATGGCGTGTTCTCCCCTGCGGCGTGAGGCCGGAACATATGCCGGAACACGGCCTGAGCGCCACTGCGCCCGGCGGCAGCCGCATCCACCGGCCGGTCGTGACGGGCTTCCCGGCGATTCTGCCGGCGGCGCCATGAAGCCCGCCTGTGGGCGGTTGCGTTGTCGCCGGGGCGGCCCCTGTGCTAATGTTCGCGCCCTTTTTAGGCGCGTAGCTCAGTTGGTTAGAGCACCACCTTGACATGGTGGGGGTCGTTGGTTCGAGTCCAATCGCGCCTACCAGAACAAAACCCGCAAGTTCGAACAGTGTCGAACTTGCGGGTTTTTTGTTTCAGGCCGCCGTAAACCGGAGCGCCCATGATCGAACCGCTGCTACTGACCACGGTGCGGATCTGCACCTTCGACGGCGACCGGCTGCTGACCGGCGCCAGCGGATTCTTCTTTGCCCGCGACGAGCGCCTGTTCCTGGTCACCAGTCGCCACGTGGTGATCGATACGCCCAGCGGCCACGAGCCCAGCCGCGTCGAGATCGAATTCCACACCGATCTGCAGAACCTGGCCGCCTCCAGTGTGCTATCGATCCCGCTGTACCAAGACGGCACAGCCGTCTGGCGCCAGGGCGCCGATGCCGGCGGCGACATCGACGTGGCCGTGATCGAACTCGACCGCTCGGCCCTGCCGCCGACGGTGCCGCTGTGCTGCTTCACACCGCAGCACCTGCAAAGCTCGCTCAACGAGGTGGAAGTCGGCACCTCGGTGCTGGTGGTGGGCTTTCCGCTGGGCTTTCACGACACCCTGCACCACCTGCCGGTGGTGCGCCAGGCGGTGATCGCGTCCTCGTTCGGCATGCGCTTTCAGGGCCAGGGCTATTTCCTCACCGACGCGCGCACCCACCGCGGCCTCAGCGGCGCGCCGGTGGTGATGCGCACGACGCCAAACGACACCGACCTGCCGTGGACGCTGCTGGGCGTGCACTCGGCGCGCCTGGACATCGGCAACCGCGACCAGGACATGGACGAAACACTCGGCCTGAACTGCGCCTGGTACGCAGATATCCTGCTCACGCTGACGGCCGGGGACTAGCCCCTGCCCACACACGCGAGGTCGCCATGCACGACGCCATCACGCCGTTCTCGATTCATGTCGACGATTCGGTCATCGCGGACCTGCACCGGCGCCTGCAAAACACCCGCTGGCCAGAAAGGGAAACCGTCGACGACTGGTCGCAGGGCGTGCCGCTGGCGTACGTGCAGGACGTGTGCCGCTACTGGCGCGAAGGCTACGACTGGCGCGCCAGCGAGCGGCGCCTGAACCGCTTCAGCCAGTTCACGACCCGGCTCGACGACCTCGACATCCACTTCATCCATCAGCGCTCGCCACACCCGCAGGCGATGCCGCTGCTGATCACCCACGGCTGGCCGGGCTCCATCGTCGAGTTCCACAAGGTGATCGAACCGCTGGTCGATCCGGTCGCGCACGGCGGCGACGCGGCCGACGCCTTCCACGTCATCTGCCCCGCCCTGCCCGGCTACGGCTTTTCCGGCAAGCCTGCGCACACCGGCTGGGGCATCGCAAAAATCGCGCAGGTGTGGAACCGGCTGATGCTGCGGCTTGGCTATTCCCGATATTTTGCCCAGGGCGGCGACTGGGGCGCCGCGGTCACCGCGTCCATCGGCCAGCAGAATCTGGGCAACTGCCGGGCCATCCACATCAACATGCCGATCGTGGAGCCGGACCCGGCGACCATGAACGACCTGTCGCCCCTGGAACAAGGCGCCCTGGCCGCCATGCAGTACTACGTGGAGCAGGACTCCGGCTACTCGAAACAGCAAAGCACCCGCCCACAGACGCTGGGCTACGGCCTGGTCGATTCACCCAGCGGCCAGGCGGCGTGGATTCTGGAGAAATTCCAGGCCTGGACCGACTGCGACGGCCACCCGGAAAACGTGCTCACCCGCGACGAAATGCTCGACAACATCATGCTGTACTGGTGCACGGCCAGCGCCGCATCCTCGGCCAGACTCTACTGGGAGAGCTTCCGCAGCCTGTCGCGGTTCGACATCGCGCTGCCGACCGGCGTCAGCATCTACCCGAAGGAAATCTTTCGCGCCTCCCGGCGCTGGGCCGAGCGTCACTACACGAACCTGATCCACTGGAACGAACTGGACCGCGGCGGGCACTTCGCCGCCCTGGAACGCCCGCAGGTGTTCGTGGACGAAGTGCGCACCTGCTTCCGCTCCCAGCGCTGAATTTCAAGCAATGTACCTGGACGCAGCGCAGCGGAATCCGGTTTCATTTTCCACCTTAGCCAGGTGTCGTCGAAACCGGCAGCAGCCCAGTTCTCATCGCGGCTTCTCCGGTTCCAAGATGCCGCGTTGGCAAGCACGTTAATTGCCGGTTTTTGACGGGACAGGACACAAGGCAGCAACGATTACCTGCTCGGCCGCTACACGCTGGCCGATCTGGTGATGCTGCCGCACCTGGCGACGCTGCGCGATGCGGGCTTCGCCCTGCCGGGCACCCTGCATCGGTATCTGGAGCGCCTGGCCGCCCGCCCGGCCTGGCAGGCAATCCAGAACTGGCCGGGCTGAAAAGCCGCCGGGCCACCGCGAAACGGCGCTCCTGTTGTAGGAGCCCAGCTATGCCGGGCGATGTTTTCGGCGCCATCGCGCAGCAAAGCAGCGCCCCTACACCGCAGGGCGGCCGCTCAACCCAGCTCGCACAGCAGGTCGCCGGCGCGCACCGTGTCGCCGACCTGCACCGCCAGACGCTTGACCAGGCCGGCATGTGGCGCCGCCACCAGATTGACCATCTTCATGGCCTCGGTGGTGACCAGCCGCGCGCCGGCCGCCACCGCCTCGCCCTCCCGCACGTGCAGCGCCGCGATCTTGCCGGCCATGGGCGCGGCAATGTGGTTGGCGTTGTCCGGGTCGGCCCGTTCGCGCTGCTGGCGCTTGCCGGCCACCGAGCGGTCCTGGATGACCACGTCGCGGCGGCGGCCATTGAGCTCGAAGAACACCTGCCGCGTGCCGTCCGGTTCCAGTTCGCCAATCGCCAGCAGCTTGACGATCAGCGTCTTGCCCTCTTCGATGGTGACCACGCCTTCCTCGCCCGGCTTCAAGCCATAGAAGAAGATCGGCGTGTCGATGACCGACACGTCCCCGCAGCGCTCGACGAAACGCGCGTAGTCCCGGAACACCTGCGGGAACATGGCCTGTGCCACCAGGTCCTCGTCGCTGAGCTTGCGATGGCCGGCGGCCTTGCGCGCGGCCTCGAAGTCGTAGGCTTTCAGCAGCGCGCCGGGGCGCTTCTTGAGCGGCTTCTCGCCCTTGAGCACCGCCTTTTGCAGCGCCTTGGGAAAGCCGCCATCCGGCTGGCCCATGCGCCCGGCCAGCAGATCGACGAAGGCATCCGGGAACGCCAGTTCCGCGCCGCGGGCGATGACGTCGTCCGGTGTCAGGTCGTTCTGCACCATGAACAGCGCCATGTCGCCGACTGCCTTGGACGAGGGCGTCACCTTGACGATGTCGCCCAGCATGTCGTTGACCGTGCGGTAGGCGCGCTTGACCTCGTCCCAGCGCTCGCCAAGACCCATCGAGATGGCCTGGGTGCGGAAGTTCGAATACTGACCGCCGGGCATTTCGTGCTCGTAGACGTCGGCCGAACCGGCCTTCAGACCACACTCGAACGGCGCGTAGGCCTCGCGCGCCACCTCCCAGTAATCGGCCAGCGCCTGCAGGCCGTGCGGATCGATGCCGGTCGCCCGCTCGCCGCTGGCCAGGGCATAGACCAGTGCGTTCAGCGACGGCTGCGAGGTAGTGCCGGACATGGACGACAGCGCGCCGTCGACGATGTCCACCCCGGCCCGCGCCGCCTCCAGCAGCGTGGCCACGGCGTTGCCGGCGGTGTCGTGCGTGTGCAGGTGCACGGGAAGGTCGACGGCGTTTTTCAGCTCCGTGACCAGAATCCGCGCCGCGTCGGGCTTCAGCAGGCCGGCCATGTCCTTGATGGCCAGGATGTGCGCGCCGGCGCCGGCGATCTGCCGTGCCCGCTCCACGTAGTACGGCAGCGTGAACTTCAGGCGCCTGCCGTCGCTGATGTCGCCGCTGTAGCAAACGGCGGCCTCGGCGATCTTGCCGCACTCGACGACCTTGTCGATGCTCGGGCGCAGGTTCTCGACCTGGTTCAGGCAGTCGAAAATGCGAAACACGTCGATGCCGTTGCCGGCCGCCAGTTCGATGAAGCGCGCCACCACGTTGTCGGGGTAATTGGCGTAGCCGACCGCGTTGCCGGCGCGCAGCAGCATCTGCAGCAGCGTGCCCGGCATGCGCCGGCGCAGGCGGCGCAGGCGCTGCCACGGGTCCTCGTGCAGAAAACGGTAGGCAACATCGAACGTCGCCCCGCCCCACATCTCATGCGAGAAAAAGCCGGCCGTCAGGTGCGCCGTGGCATGCGCCACGCGCTCGATGTCGTAGCTGCGCACGCGCGTGGCCAGCAGCGACTGGTGCGCATCGCGAAACGTGGTGTCGGTCAGCAGGACCGACTTTTGCGCCAACACCCAGCGCGCAAGACTAGCCGCGCCATGCGCCTGAAACACCTCGAAGGCCGGCGATGTCGGCGGTGCCTCATGCGTCACTTTCGGCAGCGGCGCGGCATGCACGCGCTTGGGGATCAGCGCGCGGTCCACCTCCGGCGCGCCGTTGACGATCACGTCCCCGAGGTAGGCCAGCAGCTTGTTGGCGCGGTCCTGGCGCGGCCGGAAGCGGAACAGTTCCGGGTGGTCCTCGATGAACGTGGTGTCGCACTCGCCTTTCAGGAAGGTCTCGTTCTGCAACACGTTTTCGAGAAACGGAATGTTGGTCTTCACGCCGCGGATGCGGAACTCGCGCAGCGCGCGCAGCGCCTTGGCCGCCGCCTGGTCGAAATCCAGCGCGAAGGCCGACACCTTGATCAGCAGCGAGTCGTAGTGCGGCGACACCACCGCGCCCTCGAAACCCGAGCCGGCGTCCAGCCGGATGCCGAAGCCCTCGCCGGCCCGAAAGGCCGTGATCTGGCCGGTGTCCGGCGCGAAGTTGTTGGCCGGGTCCTCGGTGGTGATGCGCACCTGAATGGCGCAGCCGCGCCGCTCGACGGCCTGCTGGCTCGGGATGCGGATGGCGTCCGAATCCAGGCGATGGCCCTCCGCGACGCGAATCTGCGCCTGCACCAGATCGCGGCCGGTTATCAGCTCGGTGATGGTGTGCTCGACCTGGATGCGCGGGTTGACCTCGATGAAGTAATGCCGGCCCTGGCGATCGAGCAGGAACTCCACCGTGCCGGCGTTGCTGTAGTCCACCGCGGCGCAGATCTTGAGCGCGTCGGCGCACAGCGCCGCGCGGGTGGCCTCGCTCAGCGTGATGGCCGGGGCGATCTCGACCACCTTCTGGTGGCGCCGCTGCACCGAACAGTCGCGCTCGAAAAGATGCACGCGGTTGCCGTGGCGGTCGCCCAGGATCTGCACCTCGATGTGCTTGGGGCCTTCCAGATAGCGCTCGATGAACACCTTGGCGCTGCCGAATGCCGCCTGGGCCTCGGCCTGCGAGCGGGCCAGCGCGTCGCGCAGGCCGGCCTCGTCGCGCACGATGCTCATGCCCCGCCCGCCGCCGCCCATGGCCGCCTTCACGATCAGCGGATAGCCCGCCTCGGCGGCAAAGGCCAGCGCCTCGGCCTGCGTCTGGACGGCGCCATCGGTGCCGGGAATCACCGGCACGCCGGCGCGGATGGCGACGTCGCGGGCGTAGACCTTGTCGCCCATCGATTCGAGCACCTGCGACGAGGGCCCCACGAAAACGATGCCCGCCGCCTCGCAGGCGCGCGCGAAGTCGGCGTTCTCGGACAGGAAGCCATAGCCGGGGTGGATGGCGTCCACCTCGCGCGAGCGCGCCAGCTCGATGATCTCGTCGAAATCCAGGTAGGCGCGCACCGGCTCCTTGCCAACGCCGACCAGATACGCCTCGTCCGCCTTGTAACGGTGCAGGTGCAGGCGGTCCTGCTCGGAGTAGATGGCCACCGTCTGGATGCCCATTTCCGTGCAGGCACGAAACACGCGGATGGCGATCTCGCCCCGATTGGCCACCAGCAGCTTGCGGAAGCGGCGCGGCGCGGGGTGTTTGCTGCCGGATTTCGGCATGGATGTCGACCTCGGGGAAGCTATGGGGGCACGGGCAGACCGCGCTGTGCATGCAACGGACGCGCGATTCTATCCAGCAAAACACCCAGCAACAGCGATGCCAGACCGCCCGCCGCCGCCCGCGTGCCGCCGTCCCGATGCCGCCGACGCGTCAGTCGTGTCCGGGCGACGCCCCTGACGGCACCCACGCACCGGCCGCCCACCCACCCCGCCGCCACGCCCAGGCTCACACCACCACCACGCATGGCGCCCGCGACGCTGCCGCACCGCCGCGTGCCACACGTCCGCCCCGCGCCCGGCCCGGCGGACGGTCTGGCGCCCTTCTCGTCTTGACGAAGCCTGTGCCCGGCCCCGTTGGGGGCGCGGCATGCCGTGTTCCTATGCCGCCCTCATCCCGTCTTCATAAGGCCTCGGCCCGACCGGGTAGGGGCGACGCATGCGTCGCCCCTACGGGTCTTAATCCCTTCTTCATAAGGTCTGGGTCCGTTCCCGCTATTATCGAAGGGGCGCTGTACTTGTGCGCGTCTTAATCCCTTCTTCATAAGGTCTGGGTCCGTTCACGTGGAGCATGGTAAATGATTACTTTCTTTCGTTTCTTAATCCCTTCTTCATAAGGTCTGGGTCCGTTCGATGGACTGGGCGGACCCAAGCGGGTGGCGGCGTCTTAATCCCTTCTTCATAAGGTCTGGGTCCGTTCTGGCCCTGCTCGACAACCTCACCCGCGAGCTGAGTCTTAATCCCTTCTTCATAAGGTCTGGGTCCGTTCTAAAAACCATGACTAAGCAAGAGCTGGCCGCCAGTCTTAATCCCTTCTTCATAAGGTCTGGGTCCGTTCGCGACCTGCCAGACACGCAAGCAAAGCGCGAGGCGTCTTAATCCCTTCTTCATAAGGTCTGGGTCCGTTCGAAGGCTACAGCAAAGCCATCGCCACGTTTGCTTCTTAATCCCTTCTTCATAAGGTCTGGGTCCGTTCCCTTTGCGAAGGCTGGACCGCACGCTGCCAAGGGTCTTAATCCCTTCTTCATAAGGTCTGGGTCCGTTCGCCTCCCTGGTGAACAGGCTCAAGGGTGTCTCAAGGTCTTAATCCCTTCTTCATAAGGTCTGGGTCCGTTCTTGAGAAGAAGGTAGACCGCCGCAGCCGAAAGGGTCTTAATCCCTTCTTCATAAGGTCTGGGTCCGTTCGGTCTTTGCCATACACCAAATAGCCCCGGACCGAGTCTTAATCCCTTCTTCATAAGGTCTGGGTCCGTTCGTTCTCTTGAGTTTCGTATGCACCCTGGGTGTACTGAGTCTTAATCCCTTCTTCATAAGGTCTGGGTCCGTTCTGGTCTTGTTGCCTAGTGCCTCACGATACTCGGTCTTAATCCCTTCTTCATAAGGTCTGGGTCCGTTCAGTACCGGCCGACGAATAAATTCCCTTCCTCCCGTCTTAATCCCTTCTTCATAAGGTCTGGGTCCGTTCCGCCAAAGCGGACCAATCGCGGACGCAAACCGCGTCTTAATCCCTTCTTCATAAGGTCTGGGTCCGTTCGAAGGTTACAGCAAGGCCATCGCCACGTTCGCGTCTTAATCCCTTCTTCATAAGGTCTGGGTCCGTTCGAAACACCATGCGTAACGGAGCTCGCTCCTTGGTCTTAATCCCTTCTTCATAAGGTCTGGGTCCGTTCTGAAAACGACGTGGAAGGCCTTGACGCGACCGAGGTCTTAATCCCTTCTTCATAAGGTCTGGGTCCGTTCCTTGGGTTCATCCACAGCCTTGGCTGCTACGCCGTCTTAATCCCTTCTTCATAAGGTCTGGGTCCGTTCGCGAGTGCGTGACAAGTTGTGCGGCTCTAGCGAGTCTTAATCCCTTCTTCATAAGGTCTGGGTCCGTTCCGGTAGACTTCTCACAGCCGTGGGATATTGGGTCTTAATCCCTTCTTCATAAGGTCTGGGTCCGTTCTCCTTTACCTTGTTCGGTCAGGGGATTGTCTCGGTCTTAATCCCTTCTTCATAAGGTCTGGGTCCGTTCGCGGCATTCGACGCCATACCCGCCTAGATTCCGTCTTAATCCCTTCTTCATAAGGTCTGGGTCCGTTCTCACGGGCCTGGACGGGGTATATCTCCGCTGGGTCTTAATCCCTTCTTCATAAGGTCTGGGTCCGTTCCCCTGATGACCGGCGACGTTCTCATCGTGGTAGGTCTTAATCCCTTCTTCATAAGGTCTGGGTCCGTTCTCAGGATTTGCGAGAGGCCGCAGAACGACTTGAGGTCTTAATCCCTTCTTCATAAGGTCTGGGTCCGTTCCATCACGTTCAGCGCTTCGTCCATCAACTTCGGTCTTAATCCCTTCTTCATAAGGTCTGGGTCCGTTCCCATGCGGCAAGCTCGGCTTCGGGCGTTTCTGCGTCTTAATCCCTTCTTCATAAGGTCTGGGTCCGTTCGCTCGGGCCGGTGAAGATCGCCGAGGCGCTTCCGTCTTAATCCCTTCTTCATAAGGTCTGGGTCCGTTCGGCTGCGCTCGCCAGGATGGACAAATGAGCGCGTCTTAATCCCTTCTTCATAAGGTCTGGGTCCGTTCCCTGGCCGACGCCTACGACGCAGCGCAGGCGGCGTCTTAATCCCTTCTTCATAAGGTCTGGGTCCGTTCTATTCTACAGAATAAATAGGCAACCAGATATTCGTCTTAATCCCTTCTTCATAAGGTCTGGGTCCGTTCAGCTCCGTATATTCCCTCCTTTCAGGTCAGTCAGTTGTGCCGGGGGTTGACGATGGTTCGACCGCCCCGAGGGGTCAGGGGTTGGCGCCAGCACGTCAAGACCCTGCTCCAGAAGGTAAACGGCTTCCGGCAGGGCGCTGCGGCCGTAGAACACCCAGTCCGGTCGCTGTGGCAGCGGGTACAGCCGCACGTCGTCTTGTGGGGCGATGATGCTGTTGATGGTGGCTACCAGGTGGCGAATACCGCGGCGCGTGAAGCGCCCGACGAATACCGAGTATTGCACGGCCAGGGCTTGTTTCTTGAGCGCACGGTGCAGGGTCACCAGGCGGCGCGGTTCGCGAACGTCGTAGGCAATGAGCCAGGTCTGGGTGTTCATCGGATGTTGGGGGGCGGTTGTGCTGGACCGGGCCGGTGGCGGCTCACAGGCCGAGGCTGAACAGGCTGGCGATCAGGCGTCGGCATGTAGCCACCAGGCCCGGCTGCAGGGATCGGTGGTAGATGGCGGCGGCGGCGGCGAGGTTGTCGGCCTGCATGGGCACCGGCGCGGTGAGCAGTTTCCCCCGCAACGGCCATTGCAGGAGACTCTGCAAATCGTCCGCCAGATGCCCGGCCGGGCCGAGGCCGGCAAGCTGGTCGGGCGCCAGTCCAGCGCGCGTGAGCGCCGCTGCGATGTCGGCCCGCAGCAGGCTGTTCAGGCGCTGCTGGCAGCTGTCGGCCTGGGCGCCAAGACGCGCCTGCACGGCCTGGTGCAGACGCTGACGCAGGCCGTGTGCGCGCAGGACATCCTCGGGCCAGCCCAGCGCCCGGCAGGTGTAGGCGGCGCGGCGATGGTGCTGCGCCATGAGCCAGGTGTGGTATCGCTGCTCCCAGTCGGGGCGCGCGGCGGCCATTTCCAGGCGCGCGCCGAGGCCCAGGTGATCGGCCGGTACACCGCTGGCAATGCCGGTGCAGCGGTCATCGAGGTCCAGAAAGGCCACCACCAGGCCCTGCTGGACGCATGCCTGCAAGGCATCGCCGCGCCAGCCGACCGGGCCGCGGCACAGGATGTAGGACAGGCGGGCGAAGGGGTACCACACGGGTGCCAGATCGCCCGCCGTGACTTGCAGCGCCGGGCCGGCGCGCTCCACGATCAACGTGCTGCGGCCGTCAAGGTAAAGCGTCTTGCTCGGTCCCATCGGGGTTCTCGGTCAGGGCGGCTGGACAGGCGGCGCGCGCGGCGGCGGCCAGGCGCCGGCACAGGTGGCGCAGTGCCCGACGCTGCGGCGCAGCGAACTGTTCGTAAGCGACGAAGAAGGCCTGCCGGCCGGCCTTGCCCAGGCGGCAGCGACCGGCCTCGGTGTGGAAGTGATCGGCGCGCAGGGTGCGTTCGGCAAACAGCCGCCACAGCCAGCCATCCAGGCGCGGGCGCAGCGGTTCGATGAGGTCGCTGGCCAGCGATTCGCGGCCGAAGGCCAGGCCGTGCAGAAAGCCGATGTACGGGTCCAGCCCGGCGCCGTAGGCGCTGCGCACGGCCTCGAAATGCAGCAGCGTGTAGCCGAGCGACAGGGCCGCGTTGACAGGATCCGGCGGCGGTCGGCGGCGGCGGGCGGTAAAGCCAAGCGTCGGCGGCATGACCCCGGCCAGGGCGCGAAAGTGGGCTGCGGCGGCAGCCCCTTCCAGACCGCGCAGCGTGGCCAGGTCGCCGGCCTGGTCCAGCGCCGGCAGCAGGGCGTACACAGTGTCGATGCTTTTGGTCAGATGGCGTGACTGATCGGCCCGCTGGCGTCTGACCTGACACAGCAGGCGCCACTGACGGCGCACTTTGTGGGCCAGAAGGCGACGCGCGGTGGCGAGCGTCCAGGCCGGGTCCTGCGCCAGGCGCATCTGACCGATCCGCACGCGGGCGTCCTGATGGGGACGGCCATGGACGATGGCCACCCGCTCGCCGCTGCGGGGGCCAAGCAGCAGCACGCCGATGCCGCGCTCGGCCAATGCCCCCAGCGCACTGCTGTCGGTGCGCACGGCGCTGGTGACGACCACCCGCTCGAGCAGCGCCAGCGGCACGTCCTGCGCCGGGCCGCCGTCGGTGCGCAGACGCAGTCGGCCGGCGTGGTGGGTCACTTCCAGGCCCTTGCGGTCCAGGTACAGGGTGCCCATCGGTCAGCCGGCGTAGAAAAACGGCGGGTCGACCGCCGGCACGGCGCAACCCAGCGCCACGGTCTGCGCGCGCGGGTCCAGGCGCAGCAGGAAGAAGCGGTCGCAGCGGCTGTCCAGCAAGGCGGCCATGTCGGCCAGCAGGGCGCCTTTCTCGGCCGGCGTCAGAAAGCACTCGTAGACGGATTTCTGACCGCCGGTGGCGTAGGCGCGCACCAGATCGAGCGCGGCTTGCAGCCGGCGCGGGCAGGCCACGTCGTAGGCGGCCAGATGCAGGGCACGGTCGGGCATGGTGGGCTCCCGGTGGCAGGAAGCCGGTATCGAATCACGAATTCCGGCGGCCGCCCGCTGCGGCAAGCTTGCGGACCCGCAGCACCGGCTGGTCGTTCATCCGGGCCCGGTCAGGCCGGACGCAGCGGGCCGAAATTGCTGTATTGGCCGGCTTCGTGGTGATAAAGCAGCAGCCGTGCGCCGTTGGCGAACTCGGCGCCCACCAGCGCCGCCACCACGGCCGGTCCGGCATGAAAATAATGGATGCAGTCGGCGCCGGCTTTCAGGAGTTGCGCTGCGACGTGGCGCAGCTCGCGGTGCAGGTCGGGCATGTCCTGCGCGGTGATGGCCCGGTCGCGCCGCACCACCAGGATGCGCTCATCGGGAATGGCGGCCAGCGCCGGCTGCTGGCGGCGGAAATTCTCGACGCTGGCCCGCACGTCCTTGCCGGCCAACAGGTCGACGATCAGGATGGCCGGGCGCTCGCCGGGCTGGCGGCGGATGGCGTTGAACCAGCGCCGTTCGCGCCGACGGCGGCCGAACACCACATCCCACCAGGTCCACACGATGGGCACCAGCGCCAGCAAGCCCAGCACGACCCCGATGGGGTCCAGCCAGTCGGCGATGAAGGCGCGCAGCGCGTCCATTGCTCAACTCCCCACGCGCCGCACGCAGTATTCCTCCAGCCGCGCGCCGCAGGCGGCCATGTCGGCGGCGCTCAGCTCCCGCCCGCGCCAGTCCGGCGGCAGGTCCAGTGCCAGGTGCACGTAACGCGCGCCCTGGCTGCAAACCGCCGCGGCCAGGTTCACCGGCAGGGTACCGATGACGGTATCGCCGGCGCCGACCTCGGCCGGGTCCAGGTGCGCCAGCAGCCGGTCCACGGCCAGACCCTGCGCCTGCGCCCAGGCCGCCGCGCCGGGATGGCGGGAGACGAAGAAGGTGGTCATGGCGTCATTTACCGCCCAGCCAGGCTTTCACCAGCAGGGTGTTCTGGTAGTCCTTGTCCTTCTCGGGCTTTTTGGCTTGGCTGGATTCCTTCCACTGGCCTTTCGCCTCCCGCATTCTGGCTTCCAGCCAGCGAGCCACGGCGATCTTGTCCTCGCCCTGCCAGCGGCCCTGCTTGACGGCGCCGATGACCGCCGAAAGTTCAGGTTGATTCTTATCCGGGCGCTGGTCCAGGAACTCGGCGATGGATCGCTCGATGGGACTCATTCTTTCCAGTGCTTCTGCATGCTCCCGGGCCTCGCGCTGTGCTGCCAGCTCGGCTTGTTGTCGCGCCTCGTGTTCGATCCGCTCTCTTTCGCGACGCTGTTCTGCCTGCCGATCCCGTGTCATGGCGCCGTACCCCACTGCCGTCTTGGCGCCAAAGCCGAGCCATTCGAAGGCGTGTTCGAAGGCTGCGGTGAGCAGCCTCTGCCACTGCGGCTTGCCATCGGCGTCGTTTTCGAGCAGCGCCGGCGCCAGGCGACCCAGGTGTGCCCTGTCGCAGATGACGTGAAAGCTGAAGTCCGAGCCCGGCGGCACGGTCAGGAAACTGATGGGTGTGGGCTGGCCGGAGTCGTGGGGAGTGACGCTGTCTCCTGACTTGCGCTCCGGTTTTTGCTGGTAGTAGTGCGACTGGTGCGGGGTCATGATTTCGACCAATAGGCTGTCGCCGGCGATCCGGGGGATCACGTCCCAGAAGCTCAGCGCGCCGCGCACGTGGTCTGAGTCGCTGCCAGACGCTACGGGGCCAAACAGCACGTCGCACATTGACAGCGCGACAACCTTTTTCTGTATCACCACGGAAAACGGCTTGTCGTCATCGGGCCGCCAGCCGGCTGCGTCACCCCAATCGCCGCTGGCCAGCTCCCGCGCCGCCTGGCGCAGCCCGCCCTTGACGCCGGAGCCCGGAAGATACGGCAGGCCATAGGGATTCAGGAAGGCAAACCCGTTTTCCAGCGGGTGTTCGTTGCCAAGGCCGGTGGTGAAGGGCGCGGTAGCTCTGGCATCCAGGCACAGTCCTTCGGCGGCTGTAACCATGTCGAACAGTCGTTGCTGTCGGCTTCCCAGCGCGCTCATGGATGCGCGATCGGAGGCAGTCAGGCGGGTCACCTTCTTCCAGGCTTCGCGCGCGGCAGAGTCGTTCTTGTTCCACAGCTCCGGCAAGCGCTGTTGACTGATTAGCTGGGCAATGGTTGCGTCCATGCCTTCTCGCTCGAGCAGCGCTGCGACTTCCTGTGCTTGCCGGCTACCTTTGGCGGCCCGCGTGGTTACCTCACGCTCCTGATCTTCGCGTGTAGCGGCGCGCGATAAATCGGGCTGTTTGGTGCAATAAATGGCTGGGCCTGCATTTTGCGCTGTGCGTAGCTAAATTGCGGATGCTGCAATGGCGGCATGACCATCGAGCCGGCACGTCGGGGGCGTACCGGCTCGATGGTCGTTCACCAGTTCATCACTGCCAGCTCGTAGCGGGGTGCCTTCTTGGTGGCCGCTGATCGGCCGATGGTGTACCTGGTGGTGAGTCGGCGTTGGCGGAATCCGGCGAACACTTCCCGCATGTCGGGGTGGTCGTTGATTGTCAGCAGTGCGCGGCCCTTGAGGCTCCTAAGCGTCCGCGCCAGGGCTTGGTATTGGTCGAGGCCGAACGGGACGCCGTAGCCCTCGGTTTGCCAGTACGGCGGGTCACAGAAGAAGAACGTGCCGGGCCGATCATAACGGGCAACGCACGCATCCCAGGGCAGGTGCTCGATGGTGACGCGAGCCAGGCGCAGGTGCGCCGCGCTCAGATCCTCTTCGAGCCGCAGCAGGTTGATGCGGGGCGGGCTGCCGGCGTCGGTGCCGAAGGTCTGGCCGGATACCTTGGCGCCGAAGCTCGTCTTCTGAAGGAAGAGGAACCGCGCAGCGCGCTGGATATCCGTCAGCGTGGCCGGCGCGCTGGCCAGCAGCCGTTCGAATTCCTCGCGTGCCACCAGTTGCCAGCGGAACTGGCGGACGAACTCGTCCAGGTGATGCTTCACCACGCGGTACAGGGTCACCAGTTCGCCGTTGATATCGTTGAGCACTTCGACCTTGGCGGGCTCGGACCGCAGGAACAGCATGGCTGCCGCACCCGCGAAGGGCTCGACGTATGTCGTGTGGTCCGAATCGAAAAGCTCCATCAGCTGCGGCGCGAGGCGGCTCTTGCCGCCTGGCCATGGAATCAATGTGCAGGTCTTCACGCGATCACACCTTTTGGTTCTGAGGGCACCTAGACTTGCCCGGCTCTCGAGAGCAGCAGGGCCTAGGCCAATGCCACGCGGCGGATCGCGTGTGTTGCGGCGGCGGGCCGTCCGCTTGCCGGCGGCGGCCCGTCGCCCTGTCTTACGCCGGCGGGATGCACCCCCTGCGCAGCAGCTGCGCACCCAGCGCGCCCAGGGCGGCGCCGATGAGGTGGGCGGGCCAGGCAATGCCGGCGTAGGCGGGGCCGAGTGTGGCGAAGATGGCTTGCGAGCCTAGCCAGGCCAGTGCCACGGCGCCGGCGGGGCAACCCATCAGTCGGCCGTGGGGGCGCACTGTGAGGTACGCGGCCAGGGCTGCGGCGGCGGCTCCGCTGGCGCCGATGACGGGCCGGGCGAGCAGGCTCGCGGCGATGGCGTTGGAGGCCAGTGCAGCAGCGGCGAGCAGGACGACAGCGCGGCGCGCGCCAAGGGTGGTGGAAATGGACGGCCAGCACGCGGCCAGCATGAGCAGATTGGCGGCAAGGTGCAGGCTATCGTGATGATGAAACACGCCGACGCGCACAACAGCTTCGCGCACATCTGTGATGCAAGCCAGCACCGCAGCCGCCAATTCAGACGGCCACGCCGGCGGACCAGGCGCCGGCCCGGAACACGCTGAGCTTTTGCTCGTCCTCGATGTGCGCCAGCGTGCCGGTGCGCAGGGGGCCGGAGAATATCCACGCCGCGCCATCCCACACCGTGGCTTCGTTTTCGTGGCCGGCCCAGGCCCCTGTAGCGGGGGCGGCGGGGATGTAGGTGTCGCCGGTGGCGGGGGAGCCTGGCGGGGCGGTTAGGTCGCGATCCTTGGCCGACAGGTGCAGGCCAAACCGGCCGATGCGCAGGATGTTGTCGTTCATCTCCGCGGACCAGCCGGACTCGCCGAGGGACCAGCCGTATTTAAGGCCGCTGCGGGGTTCGGTGCTGGATGGCATGTTGGGCTCCTGGTTGGGGGGATGGGGTTATGGGCGGGGGCGACGGTCGGACGGCCGGGGTTGCCGTGGCCGCTGGGCGGCGGCGCGATGATGTGGCAGGGGCACGGGGCGGTGTTCGGACTGCCTGTGCGGCTGCTGGCCTGCGTGGCGGGCCGGGCAATGGTGGAAGTGGTAGCAGCGCGTCACGGGCCGCCCCAGTAGTTGCCCCACTGGTAGCCCCAGCCGGCGCGGTCCACGGTGATGTTGTGTTTCTGATGGCTGACCAGGCCGGCGCGGACGGACTCGAGCTCGGCGCGGATGCGGCCGTTGAGGCGAGTTGCTTGCGTCCCCTGGATGTTCCAGCGGAACGCCTGGAACTTGGAGACATTGCCGCCCCCGGCGTTGTTGCGTAATCCGACACCGCCGGGGCCAGCGTGCGCGGAGTCTGTTGCCGATGCCACTTGTTGCCCGTCCACGAACGCTGTCAGGGCCGTGCCGGCGGCCCGGAACCGGATCGTCTTCGATGTGCCGCGCGCCCACGAGATGTTGGCCTGTGCTAGTTGGGTATAGGCGCCGCCGACGCGTTTGAAAATCCTGATGTTTTGGGATGGGGCAGCGCCAGAATCATCGTAGAGCGCAAGCAGGTAGTAGTTGCTGCTATTGACGAATCGCAGCACCAAGCCTCCGTCGCCGGCGGTGTTAATGTCCGCCTCGATCACCACGTCCGTATAGGACGTGCCGTTGCGAATGAACTTTGCTTGGGTGCCTCCCGTCGCGGTCAGCTCGCCGCTGGCGATGGCCCACGTGGCATTCGCATCGGCGACCTGCGTGTATTGCGACGTGGAGTCTGTGTCGAAGGTGTCTTCGTTGTACGTAAAGCCCGGCGACCCAGGCACCGTCAACCCGCTGTCCGCCTCCTCGTCCGTCCACGTGTAGCTGCTGCCCGTCAGCCCCGTCTCGGTGCGCAGCAGGGTGTCGGTCTCGCCGTACAGGCGCAGGGTGTAGGTGGTGGCGGCCTCGGGGCCGATGCTGGCCTGCAGTGTGTCGATGAGCTGATCGGCCTGGAGCAGGCGGTCGCGGTGCGCCCAGCCGAAGGCGATGAGCGGGTTGCCGGCCAGGGCCACGGGATAGGAGACCCCGTTGATCTTCACGTTGCCGGGCGGGTAGGGCAACACGGCGCGGCCGACGACGTCCAGCGACATGGCGCTGGCGGCGCCGATGTCGAGCTGCTGGCTGCTGGTGTTGGTGAGCAGCTTGATAGCCAGCGTCTCGCCGGCGGTGTACTCGGTGAGGTCGACCGCCGCATTGTCCTGGTAGAACCAGATCCGCGAGCCCGCGGCATGCTGGCTCGGTACGGTATCTGCGCAGCCTCGGGCGAGCGTGACGGTGCCAGCCGCAGGGTCGATTGCATCGACGCGGACGATCTCGTCGTCCCACAGCGCGGCCGAACCGACTGCGACTTCGTCCAGGCGCGTGGCGCCGCTGAGGGTGAAGGCGGTATCGGGCCAAGAAGCCACCTCGACCACCAATGCGCTCGGACACCAGTCGCCGTCCACGGTTTCGATGTATCCCGCTCCGGCGTCGACCATGGCTGTGTAATTGGTGCTGACGGCAGGATCGGCGGCGACGGTCGCCAGGTAGCCGACGTCGGCCGGCAGCACTTCCAGGTCGGCGCGGCTCAGTGCGCTGACCACCTCGATGTACGGCGCCTCGAAGGCGGCCTGCGCGGTGATCGGCGCCGGCGTCTGCGACGGGTCGGTATCGACGCCCGGCTCGACCTGCGCGAACGCCGTGGCGGGCAGCGAGTAGATATCCTGCGTGGCCTTGAGGCGGATGGCGCCGCTCTTGAGGCTGCCGGTCTCCTTTTCGCCCACGATGCAGACCATGTCGGCGATGCCCCGCTTGGGGGCCTGCAGGCGGAAGTACGTGTTCGGGCGCCAGGCAAAGGGCTTGCGCGTGCAGACCAGGTCGAGGGCACGCGTGGGCGTGGCGGTGGCCTGCAGCTCGCGCTGCGCCACGCGGGCGGCGAGGCTGGCGGTCGGGATCTCTGGATAGTCGATGGTCTGGTGGATGGTGCCGAAGGCCGCGATGAGCGCCCGCGCCTGCACCGGCGGGGTGGTGATGGTCTCCTTCTTCTCGGGATCGAAATACTTGACCGACACGCTGTTGACGGCGTTGTCGAGTGTGGACGGCAGCTCCTTGAAGTCCAGGATGTCGTCGTCGGTCAGGATCGGCAGATCGCCCAGCACGTAGTCGCCGCGGGCCAGGTCCAGATGCCACTGGCCAGTGATCGGGTCGCGGCTGAAGGCGCCGTCGATCAGCTTGCTGATGCGCTGCTCGAACTCCTCGACGCTCTCGTTGGCCGGGTCGCGCGTGGTGCAGATGCCGAAGCCTTCGGCGTACAACGTGTCGGCGGCGGCGGCGAGGCTGGCGTCGTTGATGTTGGCCGTTGGCTCGCGGCCGAGGTCCGAATTTGTGCGGGCGAAGTACAGGATGTGGGCGGGGTTCATCGAAAAATCAATGTCTGGCAAACCAGTCGCCAGCACACCATCAACATGCATGTAATACAGCCCGGTCGCGCCATTCCTGCTTAGTGAAACAAAGTGCCACTCTCCAACACCGATGGGTTCTCTGTCGCCGCTTATGTCTACAATCACTGGCGGACCGGAATCATTTATAAAAAACGACAGCTTGTCGCCCAAAACACGCCAGTCTGTATCTCTATGAGGAATACTGAGTGGCCCTGCACTGAGGATAACATTGCCATACATATATGTGGATAATGTATCAAGATTGATCCACGCCTCCAGTGTGAACGTTTGGCCCAGGTCTTCCTCGCCAGGCGTAAAATCGATCTGAACCCGATCATCTATCCCATCGAAATAACACGATGATCCCCCGAATTTGCTTTGCGCCGTGCTAAGTGCGGCGCCGCCGTAGGCGGTGACTGTGTGGCCCTTGGCATCTATGATCGTCGTGCTGCCGTTATCGCCATTGAACAACAGACAAAACAATACGTTGGCCCAATAGGGATCTGCGCCGCTGGTATCAAATTCATCCGTGGGCACTGCATAGGTTTCAGTGGTATAGCGTGCGACGCCCTTGGTCACCCGAATCGAATCAATAGACCCTTTAAACCAGCTCTGATTTACAAAATAGGTACCTGTCCATTCTTCGGCGCAGCCAATATTCAGCCATCCCGTGGAATAGGCCAGCCAGCCGTAAGGGTTGCTGACGGGCGCTCGCTGCATGATTTTTCCGACCGGCGCCGTTTCCGGATACCAGCACGGGTCGGTATCCCACCCCTGCCTGATCTTGCGAATCTTGTAGCTGGCCTTCTGCGGGTAGGGGTTCATGGCGCCGTATTTGCCGCCCTTGAAAACCAGCGTGGCCAGGCCGCGCCAGGCGGGCACCTGCGCGCCGAGGTTGGCCAGCAGGTAGGCGTTGGGCGCCTGCGTGGCCTCGCCGAACATCACGTCCACGTCGCTGACGATGCCGCCCTGTTCCTCGGTGCCGCCCCACAGCTTGGGCTTATTGATGTTGATGGTGCCGCTGGCGGTCAGATTGCCCTGCCAGGCCGTCCGATCGCCGCCGCGAAACTCCAGGAACGCGTCGATCGGCCCCTTGCACAGGCCGGCGTGATACAGCAGCTTGTACCAGTAGCCGACGGTCTGCTTCTTACTGCTGCCGCCCATCGGCCGCCTCCTTTGTCGCGCACTCCCGCGCCCAGGCCACCAGCGCCAGCGCCAGGGCGTCGCCGGTGGCCTCCATTACCTCGGCCGCAATGCCGTTGCGCACGAAGTCGGACCAATCCAGACCGTGCGCCGCGAACCATGCCCGTGCACCGCCACGGCAAAACCCCGGCCGGCTGGAGAATCCGGGGATGCTGAACAAGTGGCGCGTGGTGATGATCACTTCTTGCCGCCCTTCTTCTTGATCTTCTGCGTGCCCATGCCCTTCCAGGCCAGCACGAATTGATCGTCGATCCACACCGTGCCGAACACGTCCCGCACGGCGAGGCCGTCTTCGGTATTGGGCGCCGTGGACTGCATCGGCTTGGGCGCCTCGATCTTGGGCCGCATGAAAAACGCCACCGCCGCCATCACGATGCCCAGCACCAGGCCCGCCACCCACCAGGTAATCGCCTTTGCCGGCTGGTCCGGCGGCAGCGGATGCAGGATGCCGACCACCACCAGCCGCACCAGGTGCAGCACCGTGCCCAACGTGCCCAGGCACCAGACGATGATCCGCGCCTGCCGACCGGCGCGGGTGTCCATCCACCAGTAGCGCAGGCGCCACGACCACACGTACCAGAGCCTGCGCATCAGGTCCATGACATCGGCGTCTCGGTTGGATCCTTGCGCGGCTTGTAGATGGCGCCGCCATAGTTGATGGTGTTGCCCCGCGCCACGCAGGCGGCCCAGGTCTGCTGGCAGCCGGGCCGGGCAATGACGGCCAGTCCAACTGCCAGATCGGCCGCGCCGTAAAGCAGCCTCAGATTGCCCAGGCTGTGCTCCATGATCGAGCGGCGCTCCACCAGGCCATCGAGGCGCGTCCATTCGATCCATCCGCCATCCAGCGCCAGCGGCGCATCGGCAAACGCGCTGGATCCCACATCCAAACCGTTCACTGCCGACAGCGTGGTGGACACCTCGAACGCATCGAGCGCCAGATTGCACCCGCGCAATCCGGTCGAATACACCGTCTTCCAGCAGGCGCGCTGCCACTTTGGCCCCTGGTTGCGGGCCTTGGCGATGGCCGGGCTCTGTTCGCAGGTCAGCGTCAGCTCGATGTCGGTGAAGCTCGGCTGTGTGACGATGCCGGACCATTCCACGGCCGGCGGATCGGTGTCGCCGTAATGCGTGGCCAGGCACGTCACGGTAATCGAATCGCTCGGGATATACGGGTGCCAGTTGTCGCCCAGCGCCTGCGTGGCCGGGAATTCCGGCGCGTTCGGGTCGCGCAGATAGGCCAGCGTGATAGTGAGCTTGTCTTTGGCCCGCTCGGCGGTCTGTTTTATCTCGCCGCGGTCGATGGGCGCGGCCAGATAGGTATTGCCGCCGATGACCAGATTGCGGTCGGCATTGCAAAAGCGCCACACCACGCTTTGCCGCTGGAAAACAAACAGTCGCACCGGGCGGCCGAGGAAGCGGGATAGCTCGAACGTCTCAAACATCCGGCACCACCGCTTGCCAGCCGAGCGTCACGGTCGCCACGCCGTCCTGGTCGGTAATGTGGTCGATTTCCACCTCGTCACTGGCCAGCGTGGAGAGCGCCATGAACGATATCCGCCGGATGGCGCCCGCCGCGATGGCACTGCCGGATAGCGAGGCGCTCAACGTCAGCGTCTCGGTCGCGCCGGCCTCCACGGCATTGTCGATGCGCCGGTAATACACCGTGCCGTCGAGCAGCTCGATGCGCACGTCTTTGCGGTTCGGCTGATTCTTGCCAAACAGCGTATAGCCCGCCCACTCGATGCTCAGACTCGTGCTGCCGCCGGCAAGGGTGGCCGCCGGCAGCAGGTCCGCCGCGTAGCTCGGGATCCAGATCGGCACCCGCCGACCGTGCAGCGTGTACAGCAGCGAGCGCAGCCAGGTGTGCTCCGCCCGCCCGAACAGCTTGTACGCCATGCGCTGCGTGCGCAGGCCGCGGCCGGCCAGGTCGTGCGCCAACGGCAGCGCGGCGTCGTAATCCACCAGCTCAATCAGCCGCGACGTGCTGGCGGTCGGGTCGTCGCTTTCCTCCGGCGGCATGTCCATCACCGGATGGCCCAGATACAGCGTCGGGCTGGCCAGCTCCGGCCAGTCGCACGGCTCGATCAGGTCAAACGTGATGCTGCGCCGGCCGACGTCATCCGAGCGCAGCCGTTCCTCGGCGCCGTCCTGCACCCGCGCGCGGCGCAGCGGATATAGCCGCGCGATGGGGCCGTGCGCGGTCAGCGTCGGATCCGTCAGCGCCAGATAGCCGGCCGCGATGGCGGCGATATTGACCACCTCCCAGGCGTTGACGGCATCGACTATCAGCGCCTGCCCACCGACCACGAAATCGAACCCCGCCGTCGCGCACGGCACGATGTCGATGCCGGACGCCAGCGTGCCGACCAGGCGCTGGCCGTCCGGCCAGATGGGCAGCAGCCAGGCGCCGCCGTAGCCCGCCAGCAGCATGTCGGCCGTGCGCCGCTCCTGGCCGCCGGCCAGCAGCTCGAAGGCCAGCCGGCGGCGCGGCGCAATGCGCAGGCCGCGGTGCTGGGTGTTGCCGCTGGCGTTGGCCTGCAGCACGTCGGTCAGCCAGGCCAGCGTCTCCTGCACGCCGTTGGACCAATCCGGCGAGATTGGCCACACGCGCGCGCCGGCGACGGTAAAGCTACCCACGGCTCACCACTGCGCCTGGATGGCCGAGCCGTTCTGGCCGGCGGTGACCACGATGGCCTTTTCCAGCGCCGGGTGCTGCGCCAGGCGCTGGGCGAGCTGGTCCTCGTTCTGCACCACATAGACGCGCATGTTGTTCTTGTTGACGGCCTGCATCGGCGGGCCATCGGACAGCGCCATGCGCGGCTCGGCCGCGGTGATCAGGCCGCCGTCGGCAAATCCGCGCCAGTCCGCCACGGCGGCCATGCCGCGCCGGTTGAAGTCGTCCAGGAAGCTCAGCGCGCCGGGCTGCGTGGCGCTGGCCGCGCGCACCATGTATTCGCGGTCCGATGCCCAGATCGGCACGCTGTCGCTGGTGCGCGTGCCGGGGCCGCGGATCTGGCCACCGTCGGCATAGCCCAGCACGGCCGAGCTGATGATGGCGCTGATGTTCGCGAACTGCGCCACTACAGACGCCGTCTCGGCGAAGGACCAGGGGAAGCCCTTTTCCTGTGCCTTGGCGAGCGAGATCCCGAGCGACATAACCGCCTGCGCCAGCGCAAAGCCCTTGCTGATCGCGAACAGCGCCCGGTAGGCGGTGCTCTGCTCGCCGGCGGCGCGGCGGGCCATGTCGGCCATGGCGCCGAAGGCCTCTTCGCCGCGCGTCAGGGTGAGCTGGTTCTGGGCGTCGCCGAGCTCGGCGAGCTTGGCCTGGTACTGCTTCTTGCTCTCCAGCTCCCAGGCATCCCATTCCGCATTGAGATCCGCTTCGCGGCGCCGGGAGTCGGCCAGCTGTTCAAGCCGCTGGTCATACCACTCCTGCAAACGCTCCGATGCCTGGTCGAGCCGGAACTGCTCGCTGTCGATGCCGCCGATTTCCGGTGCCAATCCCGCGAACGATGGCGGCGGCGCGAAGGACTTTTCGACGACTTTGCCGACCTGCGCGTTGTATTCGTCGGCCGTTATCAGGCCCGCCTTGAGCGCGGCGTTGAGCTTTTCGATGCTCTCGATGGCGGTATCCACCGCCACTTCGGCCGGCGTGCGCAGCGACTCGCGCAGGCTGTCGTAGGCCTTTTCGGTTTCCTCGGCCGCGCGCTTGCGTTGCTGCTCGGCCAGCTGGTCGGCGCGCTTGGCGTCCAGCACCTTGGCCTGGTCGATCAGCTGCTGCTGGGTGGCGGCGCTGGCCGCCGCCAGGCCGCCGTTTTCGATCTCATAGCGGACGCGGGCTTCCTCGCTCGCGCGCTTCTGGCCGTCCTCGACCGCGCCCAGCAGGGCCACCTGCTTTTCCAGGTTGGCCAGCTCGCGCTGGGCGGCGTCCTCCGCCTGCTGCGCGGCGGTCTTGGCAGTGCTGCCGCGCGCGGGTTTCGCCACGGCCGGCGCCGCGCGGGCGCGGGCGGCATCCTCCTGCGCCTTGATCTCCGGCTCGGTCTTGTTGGCGGCCAAGCCGGTCTTGCGGATGTCGGCGATCTCCTGCTCCAGCTTCTGCTGGCGGTCCAGGTTCGCCAGGCGCAGGCGCTCCCACTCCTCCTCCGCCTTTTCCTGCGCCTGTTTCTTGGCGATGGCGGCGTCGGTGCGGGCCTGCGAATCGGCCTGCAGGCGGGCGACTTGCCCCTGCACCAGCACCTGCGCCTTGAGGCTGTCCACCTCGGCCTGGGCGGCGTCGATGCGCTGCTGAGCGTCGCCGGGGAAGTTGGCGCGACTGGCCTGCAGGAAATCCAGCCGTGCCTGGGCGGCGCGCAGATCAGCCTGCGTGTTGTCCTTACCGACTTCCTTGAGGCCATCCCACGCGGACGCGATCGAGTTGCGCACCGCGCGCCAGGCCTTTTCGAGCGAGCCGGCGCGTTCTTCCGCTTCCTTCACGCGTTGCTCGTGCACGTTGGCGAACGCTTCGATGGCCACCTGCGCGGCCTCCTGCGTGCGGCCCTGCTTTTCCAGCGCCGTCACCTGGTCATAGATGGAGATCGTCAGGAAGTGGTACTGGCTGTTCAGCTCCTCCATCACCTTGGTCGGCGCGGTCGCCAGCTTGATGATCTTGCTGGTGGTGTCCTCGATGCTGTCGCCGGTCAGCTTGGCCAGGGCCACCGCCGCGCGGGTGGCGTCTTCCAGGGCCGCGCCGGTGATCTTGCCGCTGGCCGCCAGTGCCGCGGTGGCGGTCTCGGCGTCGCCGTAGGCATTGCTGGCCTCGCCCACGCGGTCGGCGAGGTCGGATAGCTGCCCGGCGGTCAGGCCCACCGTGTTGCCGGTGCTGATCAGCGCCTGCTCGTAGCGCTGCATTTCCCGGTAGCCGTCGAACAGCGCCTTGCCGATCAACGCGAAGGCGCCAGCACCGGCCGTGACGGCGACCACCGTAGGCGAGATGAGACCCACGAGCGCACGCAGCGCAGGCGTGACGCCGCCGAAGGAATCGCGCAGCTGCCCGCCCTGCTGGATTGCCACCATGAACACCGACTGCCCGGATGCCAGGCCGGTCACGATGTCCGTCACCTGCGCCGGCAGCTGGCGCATGGCCTGCTGGTACTGACCGGCGGTCAGGCCGGCGCGACGCATCGCGTTGGCGCCGTTGGCCACGGCCGGCGCCAGCTTGCCGTGCGCGGCGGCGGCGGCAGTGGCGGCGCCGGCTTCCTTGTTGAGGCTGCTGGCCGCGTTGTCCGCCGCGCCGGCGGTGGCGTTCAGATCCTGCGCAGTGTCGCGACCGGTCGCGCCCAGCTTGTCGATGGCGGCGTCGACCTGCTGCACCTGCTTGGCCGCATCCGCCATGTCGGCGCGGATGCGCAGCGCGAGTTCGAGGTTACGGTCTGACACGGGTCAATCTCCGAGCGCCTGGGCCAAGTCCCGCGCCGCCTTGCCGCCGGCGAAGGCGGCGTTGTTGTCAGTCAGCCTGGCGCGCCGTTCCTGGCGGATGGCGGCCTGGCGCGCCGCGTAAAACAGTTGCAGCTGCCGCCACGTGTAGCGGCCGATCTGGGCCGGCGTGCGGCCATAGCCGGCGGCAATCAGGCAGTCGTAGACGCGCTCGATGCCGACTGGCTTGCCGCCCGCTCGGCCGCGAGCCGTGCCTGCAGCCGACGCTGCAGGCGGCGGGTAAAAAAACCGGTGTTGGTCTCCCACCAGACGGTGGTGAGCGTGTCGCCGTCGCGCTCCGACAGCCGGCCGACCCAGCGGGCGTTCTGCTCGACCGCGGCGGCAAACGCCTGCGGGTCGTCGTCGAGCGGCGTCAGCGCCTGCGCGATCAGCCACTGCACGGTCACGATGTGGGTGCCGATCAGTTCAGCCAGGTCATCGGTACTCGGAGGGTCCAGGGCGGCCGAGAACAGCCCGTACAGCGCGTCCAGGAACTCCTTGCAGGCGGCCTGCAGCTTGAGGCCCTCGACGTAACCGTACTCGCGCACCTGCACCACCCGGTCGGCGATGCGCGCCTCGCGCTCCGGGTGCAGCACGGCCAGCGCCGGCGCCGGCTGGCGGCGCGCGGGCTGGCCGGCAGTGGACTGCACGGCGCCATTGCCGAGCTTGCGGGCCATGGCGCCTTAGACCGGGGTCGGATCGATGTACTTCACGCGGGCATAGCCGCCGTACTGCGCATCGCTCTGGCGCACCGGATCCAGCATCGCCTTGCCCGTCAGCGGCAGCTCGCCGAACGAATCGTTGATCCAGGCGATCTCGGCCGCGGGGTCAAGGCTCAGGTTGTAGACCTCGCCGATCACCTTGCCCTCGGCGCCGACCACCGTGTTCATGCCGTCGAACAGCAGGTACCAGGCCTTGTTGCCGCCGGTGAACGCGGTCACCACGCTCTGCGCGGCGTAGCTGTAGGCCCCGGTCACCGCCGTCTTGGTGGTCAGGAACTTGATCACGCCGGTATCGGGGTTCAGCGTGTAGTCGGTGCCCGCGACCAGCGAAACCGGGCCGCTGGCGCTCAGCACCACCGAGCTGACGGCGGAATACTTGAGCGCCCACACGTCGCCGGCCTTCACATCGCCGATGACCTCGCCGCTGGCGCTGCCGCTGACGATGTCCACCCGCGTGCCGTCCAGCGCCTTCACCGAGTTGGCGATGTTCAATTGCCCGAGCGTGAGGTTGACGGTCATGTCGCGGGCGGTCTTCAGGCGCGCGCCCAGGCCGCGGCTGCCGGACCAGCTCTCGCGCTTTTCCTCGGCCGTGACGGACATCGCCCAGCTCATCGCCGAGGCGTCGAACACCCACTGCGCCGGCTTGCGCGTGCCGTCCGAGTTGCGCTCGCCGATGCTGATCTGGCCCTGGAAGCTGAAATATTCGGTCAGGTCCATGGCTTCTTACTCCTGTGCGCTGCGGGTGGATTTGCTGGGCGCCGGATCCGGCGCGACGAGGCCCAGCGTGATCAGCCAGTCCTTCACCGCGACGGGCACGGCAATCTGGTCGCCGGCGGCGCAGGGCTTGCCCTGGTGCTCATGGCCCGCGCGCAGCAGGGTGACGGTGACGGAATCGATCTTGCTCACGGGGCAATCTCCGGTTTGATGGCATGTTGGGTGCGCCACACGTCCGTCCAGACGGCGGTGCCGGCGTCGTAGGCGACCAGGTCGCCCTGCAGCAGCTCGCAGGCGCGGCCACCGGACACCGGCGGCGTCCAGCCGAGCAGGCGGTCGCGCACGGCGCCCACCTGGTCGCGCAGCTCGTTACGCAGCTCCTGGCCCTCCAGGCGGTAATTGCGAAACGCCATCACCAGCCCGAACGTCACGGCCATCATCTGCGCCACGGCGTTCTGCACGCCGGGCAGGCTCTGGCCGCTGGCAATCTGGGCGCCGCGCTCGCGGCCCAGCAGCACGTAGGCGCACGGCGCCGGGAAGTCCTGCAGCTTGTCGATGCTGGCGTAGTCGGCGCTGCCGCCGACCAGGCGCAGCGCGCCCGGCAACGGCGTGCGCAGCCGCGTGATGATCAGCCCAGTGTCGAACGGCGCCGCGCTCACGTGCCGTAGTCCCGCAGCGTCTCGGCGGTGAACACCCGCTGCGGCGCGCACACGGCCGGCGCACCGCCGCTGGGCGGGGGCAGCGGATCGTCCGCGCCCAGCGCGAACTTGCCGTCCCGAGTCTGTTCCAGGAACTTGATGGCGCGCTCGTAATCGCGCACCACCGGATCGGTCTCCTCGCGCGTGTTGACGCGATCCTTGTGCAGCAGGTAGCGGGCAATCCAGCGCGCCCAGACGCCGACGATGCCCGGCACCGGGTCCAGCGGCAGCGTGTAGGCGACCGGCTTGCGCAGGGCGAGGTAGCCGTCGATCACGCCGTCGGCATCGGTCAGCGCACGCACCACCACCGCCAGCGCCTCGTTGGCGTTGGCGACATCGCCAGCCGGGAAGGCGCTGGTGTCCTCCCCGCGCAGCACGGCCTCGAACAGATCGTCCGCCACGATGGGCAGCCGTTCCGGCGTGGCCACCTGCGCCAGCTCGCGCACGAGCTTGGCGTCGGCCAATTGGGCGGGGGTGCAGTACATGGATCAGGCCGATCAGTCCTGCGTCGGCTCTGCCGGGGCGACAGCCGAAGCGGCCACCACGCCGGCAGCGGCCAGCGCAGCCGCCTGGGCTGGCGTCAGTTCTACCTGGTCAGGCCAGCCGGCGGCATTGCCGGCCGGGCCGTACATCTGGCCGTTGTGCTTGAGCACGTCGAGCACGGTGCACGTCACCATGTCCGGCGCACCGGCAACGGGGTCGGGTGGCGGCGGCGCGGGCGGGGTTGCTTTCTTCGTGGCCATGGGCTGCTCCTCGCAGGGGGGGGTGGCGCCGCTTACAGGCCGGCGCCGGCAATCAGGAATCCGGCCGCCATGCCGGCCAGCACCGGCGTGCAGTCATTGCTCACGCCGTATCGCCAGCTCAGCGAGCCGTCATGCCAGACGGGCGACCGCACCAGCGGCATGCCCTCGATGCGGTAGCCGTAGCCGTAGCTCGGCTCGGTGATGTCGGCGTTGACATCGGCGCCCTCACTCACGTATGCCAGCACCGCAGCGGTGCCCCATACGTCGGCCAGCACGTCGGCATCGTTCGCCACCACGCCGCCTGCGACCACCACGTTCTGGACCTCGAAGATCTGCGCCAGCAGCTCCAGGGTCACGCGGCGGATGCCGGTGTTTGAGCTGCGGTCGATGATCTTCTGGTGCTTGCGCAAGTTCTTGACCGCCTTGGCCGACAGCAGCAGCGTGTTGGGGTAGATGCCGATGCTGGCGCGGACCGCCTCCTTGCCATCCTCCACATCGCCGGTCGGGTCCGATGCCGGATCCGACCACACGTCGGTGCCGCTGAGCGTCACCTTGTGGTTGGCGTCGTAGCTGGCCGCATTGGTGGCGATGGCGGCGGCGTCGGACTCGTACTCCAGGAGCAGCGAGCGCAGAGCCTTATTCACGGCGCGCGTTGCCAGATTGATGCCCGGCACCTGGCTGGCGTCGCGCATCAACTCGCTCGGCACGATGGCATTGAGCGCCGACGGCACGATCGAGTACGAGGCGCTGCCATAACTGATAGTCACGTTTTTCACGTCGGCGCCGGGCGCCCGCTTGGCGCCGTAGAGCTTGAACTCATCCTTGCCGAACTCGATCACCCGGCCGCCGTAGGCAGCCACGTCGGCGAACGGGAACAGCCGGTCGGCCACCAGCTGGGCGTTACGGTAGCCGCGCGCGTGGGTGGTGAGGACCGGATCGGCGGCGCGCGCCTGGGCGGGGGTCATCTGCGGCATGGTCTTGGCCTCGTGGGTGAGTAGATAAGGTGAGCGGTGGCCGGGGGTGGCTTAGTTCGGGATCAGGATCACTTCGATCAGGTCGCCATCGGCGGCGGCCACGGCGCCCGGCGCCAGCCGGCCCACCACGACACCGGCGCTCTTGGTGACCGCCTTGCCGGCGGTGCCGACCTCGATCAGCGCCTCGGCGGCAATGGCGGCCCCGGCGGTGACAACCGCCATGCCAAGCACGTCCACCGGCGCGAATTCGCCGATGGCGGCGTCGGTGCGCGCCACGCCGAGCGCCCGAGCAGCGCCGGCAGCGACTGCGCCGGCACCGGTGACGAAGCGAGCGGCCGTCAGCGCGGCGGTGGCCTTGACGGACAGGGTGAGTACGGGGATCGAGGCTGCGGACATGGTCGGGACGCTCCTGAGTGAGTGAAGGGGTTGCGGGCCGCGATCAGGCGGCGCTGACGGCCAGCACGGCGGTCATGTAGTCGGTGCCGGCGTGCTCGCGTTGGTAGGCCAGCGCCTTGCTGTGCAGCTCCATCTGCACCGGGTCCACCTGCACGCCGGGCGGCACGGAGAAATCGGCCGTCGTGGGTATGTCGGTCGCGGCGGACTTCTCGCTGAAATCGATCTGCTTGGGCAACTCGGCCAGCAGGCCGCGCAGCACGTCGGCCGCCGGCTTGCTCACCTGGCCGTCGCCCTCGGCGAAGCTGACCGTGGTCGCGGCCGGCAGCACCATCAACAGCTCCACCACCGGCGCCTGCTGGCGCGGCAGCAGTTTCCCGGCCTGCACCAGCGTTTCGGCAAACGCAACGGCGTCGGCGCGGCGGGTCTGTGCCTCGCGCTCGGCCAGCCGTGCCTCGCGGGCGGCGATGTCGGCGGCCTGGGTGGCGAGCTGCTGCTCGCGCTCGGCGAACTGGGCGGTCTGGGTGGTCTGGTCGGTCGGCATGACTTCCTCCGGCTTGGGGGGTTCTCGGGTCATCGCGTCGATGTCGGCGATGGACCACTGCGGGATGATCTGGTCGGCCTGCTCCAGGCCGTCGCGGGAAATCAAGTAGTCGCGCAGGCGCTGGAACAGCCCCGTCAGCGAGCGGCCGACACCGGCCAGCGATTCCACGAACTCCACCGGCGCGTCGCCCTCGGCAAAAGTCGCGGGGCGCAGGCCCTTCACCGCCGGCGCGGCGGCGCCCAAGAAACCGATGTGCCGCAGGTAGTGCTGGCCCGGCTTGGGATTGCCGGGCGAATCCGGCAGGTAGATCGAGGCCGAGATGCGCTTGAACTGGCCACGGTTCACCAGCTCGGCAAACTGCGGCTCCACCTGGTGCGGCTCGGCATACAGGTTCGGGCCGTCCGCCTGCAGGGTGCGGGCATAGCCATAGGCCGGGTCGTCCATCTTGGGGTGGCCCACCACCAGCGGCGCTTCGAGCACGGCCGGGTCGTAGCTATCCGCCAGCTCGCGGATGGCGGCCTCGCCGAATTCGTAGGCGTTGCCGTCGGTCGCCACGTGACGACCGGCGCGGAAGATGTGCAGCATGTGGGCGGCATCGGCTGGCTGTTGCATGGCGCCATCTTCATGCGCCAGCCGCTGTAGATCATTGGTCCGCGTTCAGAACTTTCCACGCGCGCGCGAGGGCGCCTGCTGCTGGTCCACGCCCTGGCCCGCAGGGGGCCGAATCATCCGCGGGTGGAGCTGGGCGCCTTGCGCAGGGCGCGGGCCGCCGCACGATGCCCCTGTCGCCGCCCTGACAGTGTGTCTGACACGATGGGGCCGGCCGAGTGGCAGTTGGGGCCGCCCTTGACGTTTTCGGGCCTCACAGGCCCGTTTTTCAGCCGTCGCCCTCGATATGCTTCTGGACGATGTCCAGGACCGCCCGCACGTCCTCGGCCGACAGGCCCAGAAACGGCCGCGCCGGGATGTCGCCCCACGGGATCGGGAAGCCCTTGACCGTGCCGGCGTTGCGCCGCCAGTCGCCCTCGGCAAACTTCGTCCGGCGCGACAGCTGGCTGTAGCGCCCGAACTCGCCCATCTTGGCCCCGAACTGCTGCACGGCCGCATAGATGAGGTTCGAGCCGACCTCGACCTCGGCCTGGTCCACGAATTTCAGGATCTCCCGCCCGAGCCGGCCGGACTCGCCGTGCAGCGGGCGCGTGTCCTTCTTGCGCGCCAGGGTGATCGGCGAGTTGTCCTTCCACTTCACGCCCGACGGGGCCACGCCGGCGCCGAACCGGGCCTTGGTGGAGACGATCAGGTACTCGCCGATATCGTCCAGGGCCTGCGTCGGGTTCTGCAGCAGGCCCAGGATGCGGCCGATGTCGGCTCGGGTCTGGGCGTCATCGATGTCGAAGGTGATGCGGGCCATGCGTTATCCTCTCGGTGCTGGTGCGGCATCGCGCCGTTGGGCTCATACCCCGAAACGTTGCGGACGTTAGGCAGGGGCGCACCAGCCCCTATCGATCAATTCCCCACGATCCACAAGCTCTGCAGCGCCAGCATCTTGCGCTTGGTGCGCACTTCAAAGGCGGCCACATAGCGGCGCCCACCGATCGTCTTGATGAACCGCATCACCCCGCGCCCCACATTGGACGATCCATCGCGCTCGATCGCATCCGGCGCGTTCAGGATCCGCGGCAACAGGCCATAGTCGGCCGCCGTCACTGCCACTTGGCCGCGCGGTGTCTCGGTGGCGGGATCGCCATGAACGTCCTGGACGTGCAGCACCGTCGACGCATCGAGCGCGAAATCGAACAGCCCCACGTCTGTACCGGTCGCCGCCTTTACCTGCGCGGCCTGATCGCTGGTGAGCAGCCCCATGGTGCGATAGGGCGCAACCGCGTCCGGCACCTGCGGGGCGGCAATCGCCCGCTGCGCGTAGCGGCGCACGTCGTCGGCCACTGACGGCAACTCGCGGTAGGCGGTGGCGAGCGCATCGCGCTGGGTATCCGGCACGTCCTGCATGTACGCCTTGGCCAGCGTGTATTCCCACTGCTGTGTCTTCGCCGCCATGGCGCGCACGGTGTCGCTGACCGTGCCGCCGGGCATGTAGCCCCAGCCCTCGTCGATGCCCGGCGGCGCGCCGGTGGCCGGATCGATGCTGTTCCAGTCCGCCGGCAGTGCTTTGTCCGGCTTGCCGCCCAGCCGCCGCGCGCCGGCCAGGCTGCGCGCGCCGACGATGAAGCACTCGCAGCCCCAGCCGTTGGGCGTGTAGTGCGTGTTCCACCAGGGATGATCCGGCGGCAGGGTGATGCCGTCCCAGCTCAGGTGCTCCGGACGCGGGTGGCGCACCGAATCGTTGTGGCGGTACACCCAATAGGCGTAATTGCCGGCGCGCAGCTGCGCCAGGCGCCCGGCGTGGTAGGCGGTCTTGGTGTTGGTGACGTAGATGGTGCGCGTGCGCCAGGCCTCGCCGCCGGCGGTGCCCTCGCCGGTCCAGCCGGTCCAGCCGGTGGCCGCCACGGCGGCGCGGAAATCCTTGCGGAATGCCTCCAGGCTGGTGCCCTCGGCCTGCGCGCGGTCGATGGCCGCGGCCAGCGAGGCCAGCAGGTCCGCCTTCTGCGCGCCGGCCACCATGAAGCCGCTGTCGTGCGCCGCGCCCTGCATGTCGCGCCAGGTGCGGGTCGGCACCAGGTTGCCGAGCTTCTGCCGGAAAAACGCGACCTGCTCGTCGAAGGGCCGGTGAAACACGCCGGCCGTGGTGGACGGCAGCGGCTCAGGCACGGCGCCCTGCCTGTGTTGCCGCCAGGCTCTGGCAGGGCACGCAGCGGGTGGCGTGCGGCATCGCGGCCAGGCGCCGCGGCTCTATCTGTGCGCCGCAGTCGTCGCACTGCGCATCGGTGCGGCCGGCGGCGGCAGCGGCGGCGGCCGCCTCACGCGCGCGGCGCTCGGCATGGCCGGCCAGCACGGCGGCACGCTCGCGCTCGGCCAGGTCGGCGCCCATGTCCAGCCAATCGGCGGGCCGCTCATACATCGAGGTTTGCTCCGATGTCCGGGTCGTCGACCAGCTCGACGATCAATGCAACGCCGTTGCGCAGCGCGGCATCGGCGTCGGAGCGGTCGATCGCCCGGCCGATGCGCTGCACCAGCAGCCACAGGCATAGCAGGATGACAGCGGCCGTGCCCATCAGCTCTGCGCCACGTCGTAGCGGCCGGCCGCCTGCGCCGCTTCCTGCGCGGCGGCGAGGAGGGCGCCGAGCTGGTCGGCCGGCAGATCGCCGTAGCTGTCCACGATCAGCGCGCGCAGCTCGGCGAAGCTCGTGGGCTGGGCCTGACGCACCATGTCGGTGAGCGTGTCGATCCAGCCGTCGATGACGGGCTGCGCCAGGGGCGCCAGCTGCGCCGCAAGCTGCGCGCTGGGCAGCGGCGCGTTGTCCTGGGCGGCGGCAAACTGCGCCGCCGGATCCGCGCGGCGATGGTACGGGCTGGGGCGCCACTCGCCGCCCACCGGCAGGCCCGCCGCGGCCGGCCCGGCGAAGTTGGCATCGGCCGGCAGCGGCAGGGCGGCTGTCGGCGCCGGCACAGCCCTGGCCTGCCAGTCGCCGCCATAGGTGGCGGTGATGTAGGACAGCGACGGCACGAAGCCCATCTCGGTGATGGTCTTGTCGCGGGTGGCGCGCGAGTCCAGATCCTCCGGCTCCTCCGTGATCCGATACACGCGCGGCACGGCGGCGCCGGGGAAATTCCACTCGGTCAGCCAGCGCGCCGGGCCGAGGGTGAAGGACTCGCAGATCAGGTCCGCGTCGGCCTTGATGATGTCCTTGCGCACGTCGGCCTGCAGGTTGTCATTGCCGAGCTTGCCGGGCGTGCCCTGCGTGCTGGCGGTCTGGCCGAGCACCACCTTCTGGATCGCCGCATTCATGGCGGCGTACAGCGTGGCGTAATCCGATGCGCCGCTGCGGCTGGCTTCAAGCAGGGCGATCTCCATGCCCTTGGGCAGGATGATGCCGCTGTCGGTCTGGATGGCCCGCACCGCGGCCAGCAGCTTCTGGCGCTCCCCCTCGGTGGCGTCCGGGTCGTAGCGGCCCACGCCCGTCGGCATCCCGAACTTCTCGGCGTAGATCAGCCAGAACGCTACATCGTTGCGCTTGAACTTCACCGACCAGTACAGCCAGTGCGCCAGGCCCAGGCCGTAGGGTTCGTCGTCGTGGTCCGCGCCGCAGGAAAAGTGCCAGAAATAGGGCGGCAGGGCCGGTATGCCCTCGGTCATGGTGGACATGGTGAGCAGGCGCAGGTCGCCATCCTTGCCGAAGCGGAAGCGGCGCCGGTTGCGGACCTTGATCGTGTCCATCACCACGCGGGCGCCTTCCGGGCGGTAGATCATCTCGGCCACCGCGTAGCCGTAGAACACGCCAAACAGCATCTTGGTCGTGACGTTGTCCCAGCCGATGCGGTGCAGCTGCGCCTTGAGGTCGGCCGCCGCCGCCTTGTCGATGGCGCGCTTGCCGCCGGGCTCCACATCCCACTCGCACTGCGTCACGGCCAGCATGCGCTGGTTCAGCGCGGACTTGACCTCCTCATCGCTGAGCACGTGCTCATAGATCAGCAGGTCGTAGTTGCCGCGCGTGCGCAGCACGTTGTCGAATGGCAGCAGGAACGGCCCGACAAAGCCGCGGGTGATGTCGACGCCGTCCGCCGTGGTGGCGATTTCGCGGCCCGGCTCCGGGCGTGGGGTGCTCATGCGTAGCCTCCGAAGTCATTGCCGCCGGTCACGGTGCCGAAGCCCGCGCTGCCAAAGTCGGTGCCGTCCAGCGCCGATGCACGCCGACCGGTGGACTGGAACTCGATCGGCGCCGCCGGGCTGGATGCCGCGTGGATCGCCAGCGCCAGCGCCCAGAAGCGGTCGGCGTGGCCGTCCGGCGTGCGCTCGGCCGTGAAGCGGATATTGCCGGCGGCCGTGGTCTGCTTGGTCACGCTGCGCAGGTCGGCGCGGATGGTCGGGTCGTAGGGGATGCGCAGCTTGCGGTCCTGCATGGCGCCGCGCACCGGGTAGGCCAGCGCTTCCTTGACCTTGACGGTGAAGGTCACGCCCTCGACCCGGTATTCGTCAAAACGGTGCTGCGCATCATCGACCCAGCCGATGCCCAGGCCGGTGGCATCGATACAGGTGCGCCGGCAGCGCTGGATCCACGGCCAGATGATCGCGTCCTGCTTGGGTTTGGGCATGGCCTTGAGCTCCTCGATGTGGCGCGTGTACAGCACGTCGCCCAGGCGCTCGACCACCCACAGCACGGTCAGGTCGCACTTGCGGCCGATGTCGATGCCCAGATACAGCTCGCGGCCCTCCATCTGCCACCAGTCGATGTCTTGTGCGTACTCGGCGGAGGAGATCAGGTCGTATTCCAGGAACGCGACGTCGTCATCGGCCGGCCTGCATTGGTATTCCTGCTCGAACGATTCCTCGTCCACGCAGCCGGCGCGCACGAAGTCGAAATAGGCCGCTTCGTCCATGTCCTGCCGCTCGTCGTCGGGCGGCAGCTTCTGCTGCAATTTGAATAGCAGGCCCTCGTTGAGGGCGTCTTCGAGCGTCACCCGGTGCAGGCTGATGCCCTTGGGGTTGCCGGCCTCGCGGATCTCGCGGATCAGCAGGTTGAAGAAGTTGTGGCTGCCGCGATGCGTGCTGAACGCCTCCAGGCTGCCGCCCCAGGTGATGCCCGGATAGGCGATGGCCCACAGCTTGCGCGGATCCTTGTGCAGCGCGAACTCATCGAGCACGCGCCCGCCACGCTTGCCGGCCTGCGCGTCCGGGTTGCTCGACATGCTGTGGATCACGTGCCCGTTGGCGAATTTCAGGTCGAAGCTGGTCTGTCGCTGATCGCCGTCGAGCACCTGCTCGCCGAAATCCTGCGCGCCGATGCGCAGCACGTCCGCCCACAGCTTGCAGTCATCGATGAACAGCCGCGCCTGCATTTCGTCGCGGCTGCTGACCCACTGGTCCGAGCGGGCGCCCTGGCGCGCGGTGCGCCGCACGCAGGCATAGGCCGACGACCAGGACCAGCCGATCTGCCGGGATTTCTCGGCCAGCTTCAGGCGGGCGTTGTCATTGATCCAGCGCGACTGAAACGGCAGAAACGTGGCCTTGGGGTCGGCCGGGATGCAGCGCGCACGGCCCATGTCACACCACGCCCTGCAGGCGCGCGTCGATGGCGGCGAGCGTTTCGTCCGACACGCCGGCGCCAGCCGCCAGCTTGCGCACGGCATCGCGGGCGGTGGCCAGCTTGCCGCGCACGTCCTGCGCCCACTTGTTGCGGCTCACGCTGGCGCGGGTCAGGGTGGCGATGTTGCGGGCCGCCTTGCCCAGGATCTCCACCCGCTTGGCCGGGTCGGCCTCGTCGGCGGCGTCTTGCAGCGCCAGCAGGGATTCGAATATCTCGGTCTGCACCAGGCTGATGATGGCGTTGCTGCGCTCGTCGGCTTCGTCCGGCGCGGCGGCGGCGATCAGGCGGGCCGCCTCGGTGCTCGCCTTGATCGCCCCCAGCCGCCGCTCCAACTTCTGCCCGTAGGCGCCGACGGCGCTCTTGCCGATGCTGTAGCCGTGCTCGGCCAGCCACTCGGACAGGGCCACGTAGCCGCCGAATCCGTTGTCGATGATCTTCGCGTCGAGCTCGCGCCGAGTCTCCTCGTCGAGCAGGTCGATCTTGCTGGGCGCCGGCACGGCTCACACCTTCGGCGGGCGGGCGATGCCCGGCTGGCATTCGACCGCGTACTCGACGATGTCCACCCCGTGGCGGGCCAGGCTGGCGTGCCAGTTGCCGGTGTGCCGGCCGTCGATGTTCAGCAGCGCGCGGTCGGCCAGGTAGTCCAGCTCGCGGCGAATCTCGCGCTGCGTGGCGTCGGCGTACAGGCCCTGGATGGTCAGCAGCAGCACCACCTCGGTGGTGCCCTCTGGGCGCGCGTAATCCAGCGCCCGCAGCAGGTTCCAGCGGATGATCTCGCGCCGCATGCGATGAAAATCGATACTGTCAACCACCTTTCGCCCCCCGTAACTGCACCATCTTGACCTCGGCATTGATCGCGTCCAGCTTGGCCTCGATGACCGTCTGGCCCCGGATGTAGTCCTCGCGGCGCACGTAGCGCTCCGGCAGCTCCGCGCGTAGCGCCATCACGTCGCGCTCCACCTGGCGCCAGCCCTTCGATTCCTGGCCGATTTGGGCGAGCCGCTCATCGATGCGTAGCTCCACCTGCCTGAGCAGCAACTTCACCAGGCCCGCGAACGCGCCCAGCAGCGTCACGGCCAGGCTGATCGTTTGCCAAAGCGGCAAGGTCATTTCCACGGTACGCCGCCGGTGTCCTGAATCCTGAGACTGGGCGCCAAGCCCAGCTTTGCCGCGCTGGCGCGGTCCGCGTTGGCCCGATCGAGCACCGCCTGCAGGTCGGCGCCCCACAGCAGCCCGTCCAGCGCGCAGACGGCCGGCACGCCATTCGGCAGCCGGCAGTTGCGCGGCGGGGCGGGCGGCATGGGCAGCGGATCGGTCAACGCCGCCGGCAGCGGCGCATATAAGGTGATCGGCACTTCGACCAGCTCAGTGCGTACCGGCGCCGGCCGCATCGCCCCACAGGCGGTCAGCCACAGCGGCACACACAGGCAAATCGCGCAGCGCAGCGCAGTTCTCATCGGCGGTGGCCTGTTGCATCAGGGATTGTTTGCGCGCCTTGGCGGCGGCGGTGAGGTCGGCAATCTGCTGCGCGCGGGCGGCCAGCTCGGCCTCCTGCGCGCGCTGCTGCGCCTGGCGTTGCGTGATCTCGCGCGCCAGCGTGCCCCGCACGGCAATCAGGTTGGCGGCGTTCTGGTCGGCGGTCTGGCGGCAGGATTCGAGCTGGCCTTGCAGCGTGGCGTTGTCGCGCGTGAGCGTCGTCACGCGGTCCGCCTGCGTGCCGTGGCCCCAGCCGTAGCCCACGCGCAGCGCGCCCAGCGCCAGCGCCAGCACCGCCAGCAGAATCGCGCGAGTGCCGATCATGGGCACACCGCCTCGCCGGTCCAGCCGGCCGCCAGATAGGCCGGCTCCAGGCGCAGCAGGATGCGTCGCGGATACGCGGTGTTTTCCCGGTGCGCCCAGGCGGCCCGGACGCGGTACGCCTCCACCGCACGCCAGTCGTCAGGATCAGCACCGTCGCGCAGCGCGGCGCGGCGTTCGCGGTCGAGCATCCGCTCGCCGCCGTTGTATTTGCGTAGCGTCAAGGCCCAATGTGAGCACTCATGCAGCTCACCGGCCGCCATCGGCTGCACACGGTTGTACAGCCAGGCCATGTAACAAGCCTGGGCGCGCAGCGACCACTGCGGATCCCACGGGTCCGGCGGGCCGACTGCCGGGCACACCGTCGGCAGCCAGCGCGCGGTGGCCGGCGTGAACTGCGTCAGGCCCTGCGCGTAGGGGCTGGCGGCGCGCGGGTTCCAGCCGCTCTCCTGGTGCACCTGCGCCGCCAGGCGGGCGACCGGCGCCGCCAGGCCGAAGTTGCGCACCGCCTCGCGCTCGATGGCCAGGCGGTAGGTCACGGCCACCTGCGGCACGGCCGGCGCGGCCACTGCATCCGCGCAGCGCGCCAGCAATGCCAGCAGCAGCACGCCGAGCAGGAAGGCCGCCAGATTGCGCATCACGGCACAAAAGCCAACGCGATGATCGCCGCGCACATGATGCCCGTGCAGCATTTCCAGTCGGTGCCGATCTCGATGCCGGTCGGGTCTTTCGGCATCGGGTAAATGCGCCGGAAACCCCAGTGGATCACCAGCCCGACCAGGCCGCCCATCAGCACCTTGCTGATCCCGAACAGCGCCGGCCCGGCTTTGATCGGTGCCTGCACCATCACCACGACGAAGCAGATCAGCCACAGTAGCCACAGCGGCCACAGCTTCACCAGCCAGCCGTCCGGCGCGCATGCGCGCTGCGCCTCTACGACTACGGAATCCCAGAACGCCTTGAGTGATTGCATCGGCACGGCTCCGAAAAAAGGAGCCGGCGGACGGCCGAGGAGGTAGCCGCCCGCCGGGCCGACGTGGAGGAGGTCACGCCGACGCCGTCACTTTCCCCGCTCAGGCGCCGCGAGGCATTGGGCCGCGTTCACAGGAATTCCCGCGCGCGCGCGTGGATAGTGGCGGGCAGTCGCCGACGTGCTGCACGCGCACAGTGCCAGCGTAGGGTGGAGCCGAAGCATGCCGATCAAACCCGAGAACAAAGCTCGATATCCCAAGGACTGGAAGCGCATCGCGGACGCAATCAGAGAGCGTGCCGGTCATCGATGCGAGGGCTCGCCAGCCTACCCCGACTGCCGCGCTGCCAACGGCACGCCGCACCCGGTGACTGGCTCACGCGTGGTGCTGACGGTGGCACATCTGGACCATACGCCGGAGAACTGCGAACCGCAGAACCTGAAGGCGATGTGCCAGCGATGCCACCTGACATATGACGCAGAGCACCACAAGCGAACCGCCTATGCGACCCGAAAGGCGGCAGCGCAAACAGCGGACTTATTCGACGCCGCTTAATCACGGCAGAACCCATCGTCGGCAACAGCCAAGGAGCGAAACATGGAAAACCAGCACGAAAAGATCACGGGCTACCGCGACCTCACCCAGGACGAAATCGACCTGATGAACGAAGGCAAGGCCCTGGCCGAGCAATGCGGTGAGTACATCGCCAAGCTGCGCCGATACGTGCCGCAGAACATGAGCGGCCCGGCGGGTGGCGAGGCGGATGCTTTCAAGCCCGGCGCAACCCTGGATCAGCGGTGGATCAATATCGGCGCGACCGACTTGCAGCGTGGCTTCATGGCCGTGATTCGCGGCATCGCACAGCCAACAACCTTCTAACCTGGGCGCTCTAATGCAGCGCGCCGGCCCCGCCGAAACTCCCACGGCGGCACCGGAACATCCGCCGCCCACAATCCACGCCGGGCGGCGCGGGCCTGCTCCTCGATGCGCTTGAGCGCAACGTCTTTGCCATAGCGGACATACCACCACGCCATGCCGCGGCGCACCTGCTCGGCATTGGCATCCGCGCCCCCGCAGAACACCCGCCCCAGCACCCGCCCGTAACGATCCTTCCCCTGCTCGCGCACCGTCGCCACCTGGCCGAAGCACAGCTCGGACAGTGACTGTTTCGACCGCTGCCCGAAGTCCTGCCGCGACTCCGGCGCGTCGATCTCCACCAGCCGCACCTTCACCGCCCGGCCGGCCTGCATCACCGCCAGCGTGTCGCCGTCGGTGATGCCGATCACCTTGCCGGTCCAGTCTCCGGCCGCGGCGGTGAGAGAGCAGCACAGCAGGATGGCGGAGAATGGCGCTTTCATTCCGCTGGCCTCAGACAGGCATCGATGGATGCCGCGATGCCTCGTAAAGCGCGGATTGCGGCATCCGGGTGGGCAGCGTGCCAGGCGCCGACAGGCGCGAAACCATCGTTGGGGAGAGTGCCCGTATCGAGATGAGCACGGGTGATATTGCGAAAGCGCAGGTGGCTGCGGTCGGCGTTTGCGGAGGCGGCCAGCTCGAAGCGAATCACCGCGCGGGTGGTATCCACCAACGAGGCGCCGCCGTCGGCGGAACCGATGACGATGGCCGTTGCGCTGGCAGGATCCTCGTATTTGAAGATGTCGCCGCCTGGCACCGCAACGGTCTGCATACGCGGCGGCTGGAACAGGACAAGAGGCGGCGTGGTGCCGCCGGATAGGGTCACGGGCGAATTGCTTACAGCCATCGCCAGACACATCTTGAGGCGCCCGAAATCGGCGCCGCGCACATCCATCGCCAGCTCGTCGATGTAGCTGCCGCCTTCCGCTCTGGCCCGCAGGCTCACGCCCGGCTCTGCGCGCATGTCGGTCTCCGACTGCATCGATGCGCAGCCGGCCATGCCGGCGGCCAGCAGCAGCGTCATTGGCGCCCCCACCGGCGTCCGATATGACCCCGAAACGGATCGATTCCTGGCGTATATCACCAGCGCGCACGCGATCAAGAAGATCACAAGCCATTCACTTGACCCCATGGTCGTTTGTCTCCGGTTGTGTCAAAGGTTTCTTGGTTTTCTTTTCCGGCGCCAGGCGCGCCGCCAGCTTCTGAATCTGGGCCTTGTCTTCAGGAGCGCATGCGCGATAACTCGCCAGCAATGCCTCCTCCTCGTCCTCTAAATCATAAGACTGCACCAGCATCTCGAAGAACTGGGTCTGTAACCGGCGGAACTCTTCCGTGCCCTTCGCCGCCAGTCTCGCCATCTCGTTCGCCGCGGCAATCGCGCTGAACCGATTCCTCAGCTTCCGCGTACTGCCCGTCAGGATGTAGTCCACGTTCCAGCCGGCCCCAGCCAGCCCGGCGAGCACGTCTGCGCCGGGCCGCGCTGTATCGCGTTCGTACTTGCCCCACATCTCACGTGACACACCGCCCAGTCGGGCCGCCTCGGCCTGGCTGAGTGAGTGCTCCGCACGCTGTTCCGCCAGTCTGGAACCAATGCTCACGTGTACCCCTTGACAAAGAGAACTATGTTTCTCACACTCGCTTCACCTGCCGTTTATAACCGAGAGGGTACGCCATGAAGGAACCGCCGACAGCAGGCCGGGACGCAATGAACCGCGTCAAGGCCGGCTTCATCCTCCAAAACACGACGCTCAAAGCATGGTGTCGGGCCAACGGGATCGACCCGTCCGCCGTTCGCCAGGCCGTCTACGGTTCCTGGTGCGGTCCGAAGGGCCGGGCCATGCGTGATCGGGTGATGCAGGCCGCCGGCGTGCGGAAGGCCGCATGACCCAGGAATCCATCTTCACCCGGGTGCTGTTCGGCCTGGCCGGCCACAGCCGCCACGGCCTGCGCCTGAAGCAGATCGCAGACGGCATCGGCGAGTCACCGTCCACCACGCTGCGCAACCTGCAGCGCATGGAGGCCGACGGCCTGGTCGAGCGCAGCCCCTACGACAAAGACAACTGGCGCCTCACGCCGCGCGTGGTGCAGATGGCGATTGCCCACGCCGAGGAAGTGGCGCGCGAGGAGCGCCAGCTCGATGAGCTCAAGACCCGTTATTCCCGCAACCCAAACTGAGGCTAGAACGATGTCAGGAAGGAACAAGCTGACGGTGGTGCCGCTGAACGCTGGCCCACAGATGGACCCCGAACTGCTCGCAGAGCGGCGGGCGTTTGTGGTGTCGGCGGTCGAGGGCGGCGACATGCCGACAGCCAAGCAATTGGCTGGATGGCTGGAAACGGCGACGCATATCGGCCGGATTCAGGCCGCGCTGGTGAACGCGACGGTCGCGGAACGAATTGTCGCTGAATCTTACCGTGCTGTCGCAAAATCAAAGAGTTACGAAGGACTCCCCTACCATACACCCGACGGTGAGGCGCGACATGTCGCGTCCTTGGACGAGTTCTGCCAGGCGTTTTTCGGTCGCAGCAAACGCCGCTGCCAGGAGCTCGCGACAAATCTTGAGGCACTCGGCGCGGAACTGTACGAGGCCGGCGAGCACATCGGCCTGGGCCAGCGCGACTACAACGCCCTGCGTGCCCTGCCGGCGGACGATCAGGCCGTAGTCAAGGCGGCGCTGGCCGAGGGCTCCGACAAATCGGCGGTGCTGGACCTGCTCAACGAGCTGGCGAGCCGCCTGCAAGAGGCCAAGGCCGAGAAGGAGACCCTGGACCGGCGGGCCAAGGCCCAGGCCGCCCGCAATCAAGAGCTGCAGGACAGCCTGGCCGATTCGAAGCACTTCCTGCGCAGCGCGCCCCCGGCGGAGCGGGCGCGGGAAATGCTCATGGAGCTGGCGGCTCAATTCATGGATTCGCGCGTCAGCATTGGCCGGACCGAAGAGGCCTTGCTCAAGTTCTTCGAATACACCAACGAGCACGAGCTCGACTTCGATGCAGACATCGGCGGGCGGGTCACCGAGCTGCTGATGCCGGTGCTGGCGATAGCCGGCGAGCTCAAGATTACGCGCGGCATCGACCTGCCGCTGCGGCAGGCAGCGCAGCTGTTATCTGCCCACAAAGACCTGAGCACGGGCGCCTGACCGTGTCGGGCGATGCACTGGTCCGCAGCGCCGCCGCGCAGCTGCTCCGGGCGCCGCATGGCACCAAGAGCAGCATCGTGGCGGGGCTGGCCGAGCAGCTGGGCTGCTCAGTCGCCACCGCGCACCGCCAACTGTCGCGCGTGCTGGCGGCGCTCAAGCCACGCCAGCGTCGGCGCGATGCCGGGGAAATGGCGCTTACCCGCGGCGAGGCCATGCACGTCGCCGCGATGATCCAGGAGACGCGCAAGCTGACCGGCACCGGCGAGCTGCCGGTCGAGGAGGCGGTGGAGATCCTGCGCGCCAACCAGAGGATTGAGGCGACGCGGGTGGACCCGGCCACCGGCGAGATCGTGCCGCTGAGCGTGTCGTCGATCTGCCGGGCGCTGCGCGCCTATGGCCTGCATCGGGACCAGCTGACGGCGCCCACGCCGGCCACGCGCCTGTCCAGCCCGCACCCGAACTGGTGCTGGCAGATCGATGCGTCGGTGAGCCGGCAGTTCTACCTGGCCGACGACGGCACGCGGGTGATGGACAAGGCCGTGTTCTACCGCGGCAAGCCGCAAAACTTCGAGCGCATCGCCGACCGGCGGCTGTGGCGCTACGTGATCACCGACCACGCCAGCGGCGCCATCGAGCTGCTGTACGTGCAGGGCGCCGAGAGCTCCATCAACCTGCTCACGTCGCTGATCCACGCCATGACCCGGCGCACCGACGGCACCATGCACGGCATCCCGCGGCATCTGATGATGGATCCGGGCAGCGCGGTGACCGCCAGCACGACGGCCAATTTCCTGGCCGCCTGCAATATCACGCCGATCATCAACGAGGTGGGCAACGCCCGCGCCAAGGGCCAGGTCGAGAACGCGCATTACCTGGTCGAGCGGCACTTCGAGGCGATGCTCAAGCTGCGCGCGCCGGTGAGCAGCCTGGAAGAAATGAACACCCTGGCGCAGGTGTGGGCCTACAACTACAACTCCTCTCGCATCCACACCCGGACCGGGATGTCCCGCCGTGACGGCTGGCTGCGCATCACGCGCGAGCAGTTGATCGAGGCGCCCTCGATCAAGGTGCTCAGCGGCCTGGCCAACAGCGCGCCCAAGCCCTGCACGGTGCGCGATTGCCGCATCCGTTTCCGCGGCGCGGTGTACGACGTGAGCGGCATTCCTGGCCTGATCAACGGCCAGCGCGTGCCGGTGGTGCTCAACGCGCTCGACCCGGACGGCAGCGTGCGCGTGTTGATGCCAGACCCGCACAGCGGGCAGACCGTGCACTACCTCGCGCAGCGGGAGAGCAGCGACGGCTGGGGCTTTGCCGAGGGCGCCGCGCGCATCGGCGCCGAGTACCGGGCCGCGGCGGAGACACCCGCCGACGCCGCGCGTAAGGAGCTGGAGCGGCTGGCCATGCAGGTGCGCACGGATGCCGAGGCCGTCGCCGCGCGCAAGGCCAAGAAGCTCGCCTTCAATGGCGCCATCGACCCGATGAAGCACATGCGCGAGGCCGTGGTGCCGCCGGCCATCCCCCGGGCCGGCACGGCCGGCGTGGTCGAGTCGCCGGTGCTGGCCGAGCGGTACATCGAGCCCAAGCCCATCCGCCACGAATTCCCGCCCCTGAATCACGTCGAGGCGGCGGTGGCGCTCAAGCCACTGGTGGAGCGCGCCGGCCAGCCCTGGACGGCTGATCTATATGCCCGCACCGCCGCGCACTGGCCGGATGGTCTGCCGCGCGACCAGGTGGAGGCATGGGCCGCAGTGCTGGCCGCGCCGACCGGCGGCCTGCGGCTGATCGCGGGAGGCGCGGAATGACGCTGCGCCTGAAACCCATGATGGCCGCCGGCCGCATCCGCCAGGCCGAGCTGGCGCTCGCTGCCGGCATCAGCCGGCCGGCGCTGTGCAGCCTGCTGGCCGCCGGCACCCTGCCCAAGCGCTACGACCGCCCGGAGGTCGAGCAGCGCATCACCGCTTTCCTGTCCCGTCGCGGCCTGCGAAATGCCGCTGCGTGGGCGGAAAAGGCGGAGCCGCCGTGTTGGAGCACGGCGGCTCCCGATCAACCCCAGAGCTTGCAACCCACCGAGGAGATCGCCGACATGCTACTACGCAAGTCCACACTCACGCCGGCCGCGCGCCGGCACTTCAACCTGTCGGGTGACCCGTTCGCCGACCCGGTCACGGCCGACGACGTGTTCCTGTCGCCGGACATCCGCTACGTGCGCGAGAGCATGTACCAGGTGGCCCGCCATGGCGGCTTTCTGGCCGTGGTCGGCGAGTCCGGCGCCGGCAAGTCGACGCTGCGCGAGGAGCTGGTCGATCGCATCCGGCGCGAGGCGCAGGCGGTGATCGTCATCGAGCCCTACGTGCTGGCCATGGAAGGCTCCGACTCGATCGGCCAGACGCTGCGCAGCCAGCATATCGCCGAGGCGATCATGGCCTGCGTGGCGCCCCTGGCACGCGCCAGGCGCAGCCCGGAGGCGCGCTTTCGCCAGCTGCACGACTGCCTGCGCGAAAGCGGCCGGGCCGGTCACAGCCACGTGCTGGTGATCGAGGAAGCCCACAACCTGCCGCTGCCCACGCTCAAACACCTCAAGCGGTTCCGGGAGCTCAAGGACGGCCTGCGGCCGCTGCTGTCGGTGATCCTGATCGGCCAGCCCGAGCTGGGCCTCAAGCTGTCCGAGCACAACCCCGAGGTCCGCGAGGTGGTGCAGCGCATCGAGGTCGTGCACCTGCCCACGCTCGGCCCGAGCCTGGGCGACTACCTCACGCATCGGTTCAAGCGCCTGGGCGTGGCGCTCGATCAGGTGGTCGAGCGCGGTGCCCTGGACGCACTGCGCAGCAAGCTCACGCCATCGCGCGGCGACGACAGCCTGCTGTACCCGCTGGCCGTGCACAACGCGCTGGCGGCGGCGATGAACCGCGCCGCCGACCTGGGCGTGCCGACGGTCACCGCCGACGTGTTCCGGGGGGCCTGACATGAGCCAGATCATCCCCATCGAGCACATCACCGTAGAGCCGCCAGTGTGGTGCCACAGCTGCAACGCCATCATCACCGATGCCGTCTATCGGCTGCGCGGCGCCGGCCACATCGCCCTGTGCGATTACTGCGTCGGAACGCAGCGCGACGGCACCTTGGAGCGGCGCCAGCCCGACGCCGCCGCCGTGCGCGACCTGGTAACGCTGTCACGGCTCAGCGCCCTGAAGCTGGACCAGATCGCCGACAGCATCTCGATCGCTTCACCCAACACCGCCCGCGTGATGCGGGATCTCGCCACCGAGACCAACCGCGCCATCGAGCGCCTGAGGAGGGCCTGACCATGGACGATCCGTATCTGAATCACTACGCCGACCGGTTCATTTTGCTGGGCCTGGGCGCGCACGGCGTTGGTCTTGAGCAGTACCTGGCCAACCCCTTGGGCTTCGAGCATTTGGCCGAGTTCGAGCCGCCACTGCCGGCGCAAATAGAGGCCGCCGAGCGCATCTGGGCACGGTGGGCCGCTGACGGTGTCGACCTGCAGGTGCGGGGTGCCGCATGAAGCTGGTCTGCCCATGCTGCGGCTATGCCGCGGACGCGGACGGCTTTATCGCCGAGATCGAATCCGGCCGCGCGGTGGCCCTGGCGCTCAAGGTGCCGTCACCGCTGGCCGGGCCGCTCATGTCGTATCTGCGTCTGTTTCGGCCGGCGCAACGGCATCTCACCGGCCGCAAGGTCGAAAAGCTGCTGGCCGAGCTGCTGCCGATGATCGCCGCCGGCCGCATCGAGCGTCACGGCCGCCAGTGGGTGGCGCCGGTCGATGCCTGGGCGGCGGCCATGGAAGAGCTCGCCAGCCGCCGCGACAAGCTCACGCTGCCCCTGCACGGCCACGGCTACCTGCTGGAAATGCTCAGCGGCAACGCCAACGGCCAGGAGGCCGCCAGGGAATCCAAGACCGAGGACGCGCGCCGCGTCGGCGCCCATCGCGGCACCACCGACGGCGGCCCGCGCTCATACGCGCCCGTCGTCAAGCAGCAGTCAGTCCCGCCGCAGGTCACACAGGCGATTCCGCCGCACATCCGGGAGCACTTCGTGGCCAGCGGATTGCTCAAAACAACCGATCAATCCGCCACAGGAGACACCGATGAGTAAGCGCAAAATCAAGGCCGCCGCCGCGACCGTGCAGATACCGCAATCCCGCGAGGAATGCACCGGCTATATCGCGAGCATCGGCAAACACCAGCGCGAGAGAGAGCGCATCCAGAGCGCCATGAACGACGTGCTCGCCGACATCCGCCTTCGTTATGAAGAAGAGGCGCGCCCGTATGCCGAGGCAATCAAGGCATTGAGCCAGGGCGTGCAGATGTGGTGCGAGACCATGCGCGACACGCTCACGTCAGGCGGCAAGACCAAGACGGTCAATCTCGCTGCCGGTGAAGTGCGCTGGCGCACCCGACCGCCGCGGGTGGCGCGCCGCGGCGGCGTGAAAGAAGAGACCATCATCGAGGATCTGAAAAGCGCCGGCCTCACGCAGTGCGTGCGCACAAAAGAGGAGCTGAACAAGGAAGCCATCCTCGCCGACCCGGCCGCAGTCGCGCACATCCGCGGCCTATCCGTCGAGCAGGGCGAGGATTTCATCATCGTCCCGTTTGAGACTGATTTGGAGGAAGTTGCGTGAAAGCCCGCCGAGCCTGGTCACAGCTGGAAATCGACGTGCTGTGCCACGAGTTTTCTGACAGCCGTACCGACGCGCTGGCCGTGCTGTTTGGCCGGACCTATAACGCGGTAGCCCGGAAGGCGCTAGAGCTCGGGCTGGAAAAGAGCGCCGCATTCCTGGCAAGCCCAGCGTCGGGGCGGCTCAACGGCTCGACCGGCCTCATGAGCCGCTTTCTGCCCGGCCAGCGACCCTGGAACAAGGGCCTGCAGGTCGCAACGCGCGGTCGCTCGGCACAGACGCAATTCAAGCCCCGCGAGGCACCGAAAAACACGCTGCCACTGGGCAGCTATCGAGTCAGCGCGGACGGCTACCTGGAGCAGAAGATCAGCGACCGCCCAGGCCCGCCATACATGCGCTGGAAAGCCGTGCACAGGCTGGTGTGGGAGGCGGCGAACGGCCCGGTCGAGCCGGGCCACGTCGTGGTGTTCCGGCCAGGCCGCCGCAGCACCAATGTGGATGACATCACGGTCGATGCACTGGAGACCGTATCCCGCGCCCAGCTGATGGCGCGCAACACCGTGCACAACCTGCCGCCGGAACTGGTCGAGCTGGTCCGGCTGCGGGGCGTTCTCACCCGCAGGATCAACGAAAGGAGCGATGAGCCATGAGCACACACATTGACGACCTGCGCCGGCGGCTGTTCGACGCCATCGACGGCGTAGTTGCCGGCACGATGAGCGTCGAGCAGGCCAGGCAGATATCGGAGCTGTCGCAGGTGGTCGTCAACTCGGCCAAGGTCGAGGTCGACTACCTGCGCGTCACCGACGGCGGCAAGAGCGCATTTATCGAGCGCGGCCAAGGGCTCCCGGCGCTGTCAAAGGATCCGCTGAACGACGCGCTGCGGGGCCGGCTGGGGCGCGACAAATGAATCCCTTTGAGACCGGCCAGGTCTACGGACGCATCCGGTTGCAGCACCTGGACGCCCAGGACCGCATCACATGCGTCAAGGAGTTCGACTTCGCGCAGTGCCGCGCAGCACTGGCATTGCCTGACCTGCAGAAGACCGTGCTGGAGGCCGTGGAGCGCCGCTTGCGCGTGCTGCGGCGCGATCTGACGCAAAAGCTGTCTGCTCTCGATATTGGCCCGGAGCGTGGCCGGTGATGCCCACCACGCCGAAAGATGCCCGCCAGCGCGAGCTGGGCGCCATCCACATTGCCGCCAAGCAGCTCGGCATGGATGACGATGTCTACCGCGCGATGCTTCGCCAGGTCGCCGGCGTGGATTCCGCCGGCGACCTGGACGCCGCCGGCCGGCGCGCCGTGCTCGATCACCTGCGCCGCCTGGGCGCAGCTCCACGAGGCAATCAGTGGCGTGGCCGACCCAAGGGCGACCTGTCCCCACAACTTAAGAAGATCGAAGCACTGCTCGCCGACAACGGGCGGCCTTGGGGCTATGCACACGCCGTCGCGCGGCGCATCTGCAAGGTCGAGCGGGTCGAGTGGTGCGACATGGCGCAGCTCGGCAAGGTCATTGCCGCGCTGCAGATCGATGCCAACCGCCGCAAACGCTGACTGCCGCAGGGGAGGCACAAGATGAGCATGGAGGATCGCCGCACCGAGCTCCTGGCGCACGTCGCGCAACGCGCCGCCGAGATCGTCCGTGAGCTGGGCATCGATGATGCCCACGCCGACCACATCGGCGCCGCCATCGCCGACATGGTGGCGGAGGATTGCGGCGGCCAGGTCATCAGCTTCCCAAAAGACGCCGCCTACCGCCTGTCCCTGCGTGAGCAAGAGATCCTCCAGGAGCACCGAGGAGGCGCCGGCTACACCGACCTGATGCGCCGCTACAAGATGACCGAACGCGGCTTGCGCAAGCTACTCAAGCGCGCCCAGGACCGCCACAGCGGCTCCCGGCAACAGCAATCCCTCGACATCTAACCCCCTCCCGCCAGCCCGCCCAGCGCGGCCCTTTTCTTCGTTTCCCCTGCCGCAACTCTTTTTCTTGGTCGCCCGCATTCTTCCGCCATAATCCGGCCACTTCCGGCCAAATATCGCACCACTCCCCCCTCAAATATCTCACCCGTGCTCATTCGCGGCTGGTCCAGATCGGCAGATACATGCCGAACCGCATGCCGGGCGAGGCAGCTGAGAAATCCTCGCCAAGGTAGTGGGGAACCGCTGCGATGCTCATGGTTTGCCCCCCGCGCCGTTGCGCGCCGCCGCCATCTGCCGCAGCCAGCGCAGCCAGGCGAAGGCTTCGGCGGTAATGGCCTGATAGTCGCCCGGCGCCACTTTCATCAGGGCCTGCATGAAGGCAGGAAAATCGGCACTGGGAAGCTGCTGCGGGAAGCGCTGGTGCAGCCATCGACGCAGGTGCTGGGCGAGGGTGTGATGACGCCCGCCCTTGTCTTCAAGGTAAGCCATCACCTGCATGAGCCCGGAGTTCATGATCAGCGCCGGCAGGCCCTTGGCGTCGTTGACGTAGTCCTTGTAGTGCTGGGCGATACCCGCGCCCGCGCATTCCCACGCATCCTGCGCGCGCTGCTGTTCCAGCGTCTGGCGGGGTTTTTCCTTGGTCGGCGTTGTGGCAGCCATCACTTGCCCTCCACGATCCTGGCCAGCACCAGGCCGCGCCCGGTGGTGGCGTCGCCGCCGATCTGCAGCAGCTTGCCGTCGATGACGTTTTTCATTTTGGCCATGACGCCGCTGGCGTCATCCCGGTCGTCTTTCTTGTCCGTCCGGGTCTGGCTGGCGAGCAGCGGTGCAATCAGCAGCGATTCCGGGGGCAGGTTTTCGGTGTAGAACAGGCCGCCGTCCTTAGCCGTGCCGGTGTTCTCGTCGATGCGCACATGCGGCTCGACCAGCATGGCGTGCTCGGCGAAATAGCCGAAAGCAGTGTCGGACAGCACTACCAGATCGGTCTTGAGCTTGTCGCGAAAAAAGTCGTAAGCAAGGCCATCGGGCAGTGCCCTGGCGGCGATGTCCTCAGCAACCTTGGGCAAGTCCTGGGACACCTGGGCTGCGTACTCGAAGGCTTCCAAGTGCAGCTTGCCGCCCGACGACAGCAACGCCGGGTTGGCCAGCAGGCAATGTTCGTCGTCGACGGCCAGCGCCGGCCAGCTGGTATGGATGCCGATCAACCCCAGCAGCCGCTGTGCCCGCGACAGCGCCTGCGGGCAGGTGGCGTAGACGTAGCCGCCCTTGAGCGAGCGCACCGGCAGGGCGACGAGCTGGGCGTCACCGAAGCTCACCGCGCCGGCGTGCAGGTCTTTCCCGTCGCGTTCCGCCGGATCAGGACCAGGGCCGAACAGCCGCTCGATGAGCTTTTTGTCGCCGCCGATGGCCTCGAAACCGTGCCGCACCGCCCCCTTGATGCCAGACCCCGCAAAACAGGGGTGGCCGGTGTGGCGCTCGCGCTGGATGGGGTTGTCGATCACGCCGACGGCCTGCCCGGCACCCATGTGCACCGGGCTGACGGCGTACAGAAACAGCGCGGATTGTTTTTGAAACATCTCGGACTCCCTTGCAATCAGTAGGCGGCAATGGCAATGCGGTTGAAGCCTTCGGCGCGACGGGCGGCATCCTGACAGGGCTCGCGCCACAAACCGGTTTCGGCAAGCTTGCGCAGCGCCTCGGGCGTCGTGTCCAGTTGGTCCAGCCAGTAGACGGCGCCGGCGGCCACCGCACGCAGCGCCGGCTTGGGCTGCCAGCGCGCCAGATCCCAACCGGAAATGACTTCGGCACGCGGCACGGCGGCGCAGACCAGGCGGCCTTTGACACCGTGCAGGTCGAGGCTGAATTCTCCGTCGGCCTGGATGATGCCAGTGGGGAGCCAACCGTCTTCGAAGATGCCCGGCGTGGCCAGCACGAGGCGGCAGCGCCGGGCCGCGGCAATCGCGCCGTAGTCCGGCTCGGGCAGGTGGCAGTCCGCCGTGCGGTAAATGGCGGCGGCGCGGCCGTCACCGCCCAAGCGCAACAGACCATCGGTGGGTGGCTCAGCACCGGCCACCGAAGCCAGAAAGCCCACGTCATAGCCGGCCGGCACGGCTTTGCCCGACTGGGAGTCGATGTCGATGTGCTCGCCGCGTTTTTTCATCGCTATCGCCTGCACCGAGAACAGTCGGCCATCGCTGGCGCGACCGCTGGCGGCATCGAGCCCCACGCCGATGCGGGGGTCGATCGCCCACAGCGCCGAGGACTTGACCAGCTGCGCTGGCTCCGGCGCCCGCCCGGCCAGGTACTGCCGCCAGCCGGCTTCGGCCAGCCAATAGCCGGAAGCCGGCTTGCGGCGCTCGCGTTCCGCGAGCACCGGCAGTGCGGCGAAAGGCGCGGAGCAGTGCAGCCCGGCGGTGTGCGGGAGCGTGCTCGGGACCAGCGCCCGGACGCTCGGCCGGCCTTGGCCGTCTTCGAAGATGACCAGATCCGCCGGCGGCTGCAGCAGCGCTTCCACCCGACCGTCTACGTGGCGACGGGCGAGGTGGAAGGCGGTGATGGCGAACGAGCCTGGCGCATCCGGCGTGCCCAGTTGCGGGTGGGCATCCACGGGCTGCCCTTTGCGGGCTGGGTTCCAGTCCAGATGCGCGTCGGCCAGCATCCGCGAGCGGATGGCCCCTGCCACCACCGAGGGCCAGGGCGGAATCAGCGCCTCGCCGAAACTGCCCGGATCGCCGAACAGCTTATTGCCGCGCAGAAACAGCACGTCCAGCGGCTCGATGAAAAGGCTGGTGGTCATGTGCTCGCTCCTGCGGGTTGGGCGGCGCTGCCCGATGCCGTTTCGGCAGCGCCCGAGCGCGTCTCGCGGGCCAGGAATTCGGCCACGGTGAGAAAATTTTCCAGCCACTTCAGGCCGTCTTTGGGCCGGTCGGCGGTGAGCCTGGCAAGCCGCTCGGCAAGACGGCCCGCCTCGACCTTGAGCGTGCCCGCGGCTTGACGGGCCAGCTGGTAGGCCAGCAGCGAGCTCAGCATCTGCGGCTTGCCATGAGGGTCTGGCAAATCGACCAACCACTCAAGGCTGTTGTAGACGGCGCGCCGCGAGGTGTCGGTGTGGGCCAGAAAGGCGCGCAGGTCGTCCAGCAGCGCCACCGGCTCGCCCCATTTTTCGGTCAGCTGCAGCGCCCCGCCGGAACGCTTGATGACGGTGATGGAGAAGGCATCGCGTCCCCCTTCGTGCTTGGCGCGCTTCTCGGCCTCCCGCAGCTCCCGCAGCACCGCGCCCAGTGGCGCCTGATGGTGGGCGATCACGGCGCCGCAGGAGGCGGTGGCATTCTTGCCCATCATGCGCATGAGCCGGCCCTTGAGATATGCGAAGCCGGCCTTGCAGTGCAGCGCACCGCGTTCCTTAAACAAATCTCCCCAATCCTTCGCTTCATCTGCGGGCAGCGTGCCACTATAGGTATGACGCAGCCGCTGCATGGTCGAGAGCAAATCCGTCACCGGCAACATAGCCAGCACGTCGTCGCCGCCGGCATAAATCACCCGGCCCAGATGCTCTTCCTCGATCACGTGGCGCACGACCGTTTGCGAGAAGTCGTTGAGCGCTCCGGAAATCGCCAGATGACGGTTGGGCGAGATCGCTCGCCTTTGCGCGCCGTAGTCCCGGATCAGCGGCTGCCTGGCGGCGCGTTCATCGAAGTCTTTTTGCACCTGAGGATGGAAACTTTCGCGGTAGGAAATGGACGTATTGTCTTCACCCGACAGAATGCGGCCCATGTGGTCGCCGTCCAACATCACTAACGCATAGTAGGTCTCGAGCCTGAATTGCTCATCTTTAGCCGAGCCTTTGGCAAGGGTCCGGCTCACCAGCTGCTTGGCCTTTTCGTAGGCGTCATCTTCGTTTCTGGCGTCGCGGGCGGCTTCCAGTAAACCGAGAATGCGCTTGGCGTCGTGCAGTGCCGGGTTATCCTTGTGGCGACGCACGAGCTTGCGCGGCAAGGCGACCGTATCGGCTTTAAGTGCCTTACATTGATCGGTCAACGCGGTATCGGCGTGCCCACCTGCTTTCAGCCACTGATCTAGCTGATGCGCCAGCGCCATCGTGTGCGTCGAAACCACAAAACGCCCGGCGGACTTGGCCTTGCCTTCGTCTTGCGGGCTGAGTGCCTTTCCGACTTCCTCGGCAAAGATCGTCGGCCACAGGCGCTTGATCGCGGAAAGCGCGCCCAGATGTTCGCCCGCCTTGGCCCAGGCCGGCTTCTTGTCGGCCACTTTCGTCCATAGCGTCTCGACGTGCTCGCGCGCGTCGAACATCTCGTCCTGCCGGCTTTTGCGCTTGCCTGGCGGAACATTGAGCAGATCAGCGTCGTGGGTCAGCCACTCGGCTTCGCCGGTCAGCGAGCAGCGCCAGCCTTTCTGTTCTTTCTGGTCGAACACCCGCGTGCTCTTGGCCGCCGCCAGCACGCGCTCGGCCAGGTCGTAGACCGCCGGGTAGAGCACGCCGGGGTTGGGCGCGAAGAACGTCGTGCCATCGCTCCAATCGATTTCCTTCTGCAGTGCCTGCCAGGCAGGCGTGCCGAGAAAACCGCAGCGCTGCCCCGCTTCCACGCCAAAAAAAGGCGCCATTGCGGCGCTCAGGCCACTCACGTCCAGATCAGTCTGCCTGGCGGCATTTTTCGGGTGAATCAGCGAAAACGGCACCACCGCCCAATGCACCTCTGGGAAACCCTGCAGTTGCTCACGCATTTGCTGGTGGCAGTGCAGTTCTCCGGCGGTCTTCAGCTCCGCCGCTTCGAGCAGACGATCCACCACGTCCTGGCCGGTGATTTGCAGCCAGTCGCCCACTGCCTGCGTCGCCTGGGCCGCGATTTCCCGCGCCTGGCTCGCCGGCACCAAGGCCACAAACCGATTCGGCAGCGCCGCTGAAAACAATGGATTGGCGTCGGTACCGCCACGCATCCAGTCGCTATTCTGAAACAGTTCGGCGCGCAGACCCATTTCGCCGCGCAGCCACAAATCCACCTGCGGAATGCCGCGCAAGCGCGGAAACAAAATCGCGTCCGGTCCCAGCGCTTCGCACAACGGCTTCATCGCCTCCCACGCCAGGCGCGACAGCAGGTGCGAGCCGGCCCACAGGTCATCCATCTTGCGCGCCGCCGCGATGAAGCCCTGTACCGGGCCGATGGACAGCGCCAGCAGAGCCGCCTCGCCATTCGGGTCAGCAGCAAAAGCGCCGGCAAAGGCCGAAGTGAGATCCAGGTGATCCCAGATCGAGTGGTCGGGAACACGGGTATCGGCAGGCAGCAGCCGCCATAGCGCACCCAGTTTGCCGAAATCCTCGTCTTCGGACAGATCGGGGCCGAAACGCCAATAGGTGAGCAGGGTTTTGCGCAAGTCCTGCGTGGCTTGGTCCTGCGCGCCCAGTTTCACCAACAGGTTCGAGAAGTGAGCGAAACTGCGCTGCTTGATGTCTTGAAAATCGGTATCGCCCAGACCGCCGGGTAGCTTGTATTGCTCCCCAGTCAGCGGGTGGATAAGCACCGATTCCTTCGCCCAGCGCACCTGCGCCCAGCTCGCAACCGCAAACGTCTTTTGCTCGCCAGCCTTAGTCGTGGCCGTGATTTCGTCCATCGGCCACTGTGGGCGGTCGGCCGCCGCCGCCCACCAGTCGGCGCGCTGCACGTGGCGGTAAATCGCAAGTGGCAGTCCCTGCTTGAAGATCACAGTGGACAGCGCTTGGTCGTTGTCGGGGTCGATATTCTCGGTGGTCACTTCTGCTAGCCCCAGCAGTCGGGCGAGCGCACGCGACGTGCCACCCTCATGCCCCGCCGGGTCGCGCAGCAGCACCAGCGCCTTTTCCGCCGGATCGTGGAGACGCGCGGCGAGTTTGGTTTGCCAGAGTTCTTTGTTGTTCATGGATTATTCCGCAATGCGTTCCAGCGTGACGGTGTCGATGTGTGGCTTCAGCGCGCTGCGGCGACGAGCGGGCGCATCATCGGGAATCATGGGATAGGTGCGCGGCGAGCCGGAGTTAATGTGATCCAGTAGAGCATGCACCTGCTCCCAAGTGCGCTCGACGGCCTTGTGGTCCGGGCAAAACGCCGGCGGCGGCAAATGCGGTATGTGGAATATCGCACCAACAATATTTCCGCCATCACTCTGGCGAATCTTGAAATATAATTGGTTTGGCAGTCGCATACCGTTACCCCATTTTCGAGTTCTGTGAGTTGCTATCGGATATGAAAGCCAATGACGCGACTCGATATCGGTATGCGGCGGTTTGACATCGGGAAATACGAATTGCGTCCGTAGCCCGACCTTAATGACCGCCAACGTTTTCATCAGCGACCGCCAGTCCTGGTGCGAAGCGGTCTGCCAGATCAGTGGGCCTTTTTGGTCGCAGCCGATGGCGTGCGGCCAGTCGCGGTCGAGGCAATCGCGCCAAGGACGCAATGGTAGAGCGTGCCCAGCGGCGAATGCCCCCTGCGGCTCTGAAGGAGTGAGGCAAAATGATCCCCAGCCGTTACGGCTACGGCCACCTAGGGAATCGCTGATCAATCCACCGAAACCGGCGCCGTGGACATGACGGCGCCAACGCGTGACCGAGCTGGGGGAAAAACGGCCCGTTTTCGGATGTGGATTGGGTAAATGTACGCGTTTCAGCCGGGTATTTCGGGTTTTGGGCTCCCTCAGGACGCACTGAGGCTGTGCCGCGCCCGCAAACGCCA